>JAKPPK010000091.1 GCA_029547385.1 Candidatus Latescibacterota bacterium | reverse complement strand
CGGAACGTCTTTCAGGTGAAAGCACGAACTTCGGGAAAGGAACGGGTTCTCGATCAGCTTCTGTCCGTGTCCACGAACGCCCGGTACAACAGAGACGCGAAGGGCAGGCGGTGGAGCGACCCGCAAACGAGCGCGCTGTTCCAGCCTAACAACTTCATCTCCCTTCGCCTTTCAACCGTTCACACGCTCTATCGCGCCGAGTTCGATTCAACCTCGGCGCGTTACGTGGATCACCTGCGCTGGACGCGTCCGGAGTTGAGGAGCATCACCCTGAGCACCTCGCTGCGAATGGCGGGAGGGGGAAGAAGTCCAAGCGCGCTTGGAAACGAAGGCTTTGTCGTGCAACGGCAGGAAACCTTCGGAGGCAATCCCCGTGTTCCGCCCCGCGGCGCAAAACAGGGGGACCGCACCACGGCCGACTGGGGCGCGTGGCAGATGAACATTCGCCACACCTATCAATGGGCGAGGAAGGAACCTGGATACACGAGAGCGCCCGAACCCGTCAACCAGGCGGATATCTCCGCGGAATTCGTCCCCTGGCCCAACTGGCGGGTCAACGCAACCACAACATACGACGTGCGCAGAAACCGGAGAGACGGTGATGCCCTCACTCTCGTCAGACGCCTGCACTGCTGGGAAGCGCAACTCGACTGGACGCTCAGGGGGCCCTTTGCCGGATACTATTTCCGCATTTACCTCCTTGACATCCCCGATATCAAGATCGAATCTGCCAGTGAGACCATGCGGTACGCCCGATGAACACCACGGGAGCACAAAAAAAACCGAAAAAACGCTTCCGAGAAGCGGGATTTGTGAGCGTGACGTAAGTAGTAATATTTACATTATCTAACGACATGGCAATGCGACCCAGTCGCGCTCGGATGAAAAAAAACCTTGGAAAATTACCGAAAAATCGATACTCCTGTGTTGACAAATCGCTCCTGACGTTCTATTTTACTCATCGGGAACGCAAATGAACCATCTACACGGTAGGGGGTGAACCAATGTCCCGTGAAGAACTGATCGCAAAAGCGGCGAGCGAAGCTGGTGTGTCCAAGAAGGCTGCCGGCGAGGTGTTGAGCGCGTTGTTGGGCGGGATCACCGCCGCTCTCAAAAGCGGCGACAAGGTGTCCCTGGTTGGCTTCGGCACGTTTGCCGTCGGCCAGCGCAAAGCACGGGTAGGCAAGCTTCCCGGAACGAAGAAGGAAATCAAGATTCCGGCGGCGAAGGTTCCCAAGTTCAAGGCTGGCAAGAACCTCAAAGAGGCTGTGGCTGGCAAGAAAAAATAACCCCTGCCCGGCTTGGTCTGATGTATACAAAAGCCCTGTCTCCATGAGGCAGGGCTTTTGTAGTTCCGGGCGGTTCCGTCCCGCGCATCACCACATCCGCGGAATTCCTATCCATCGGCCCTCTCGCTCCTTTGCGTGAACGGCGGCGCACCCTGAAAGCACCGGATTCGGGCTTGGCGCCTCATTGCCGTCAGCAATCACATAAACCCCGCCCGTCGTGGTTGGAAACGTCAGCAGATCGCCTTCCAGATTCACGTCGAGGGTCTCGTCGGAGTTCCCGTCAGTCACTCCCCACGCACCTTCGTACGGAAGAACAATACGGCATTCCTCCCCGCGCATGCTCTCTACCGCAAATCGCGGCACCCTCCCCCGCAAAACTCGCGCGGAAATGCGAAACCCTCCTTCCGCCCACAGTGAAAACGCCCCGTTCCAACCGCCTGGAACCGACGGACACACGCGGATAACGCCTTCGTAGCTCTGTAGAAACATCTCGTTGATCGTTCCTTGAACCACGGCCCCCGGTTCAAGCCCGAAATGCGTGTGCGGTTGTCGAAGGAACGGGAACTCATCGCGCTCATTCTCCCGGTCATGCACACGGAAGGTCGTGGCAAAATCGGTCGCCGAACCGGATTGACTGCCCTGATAATTCCACAGCCCCTGTGGGAAGTGCTGAAAATGGACGATGTGCCTTCGGAGCGCCTCCTCCGCGAGGTCGGACATCCCCAGCCTCGCGAATACGATCGGGGTTACGCTCCACCCCATGATTTCCTCCCAGTTGCAGAGCGCGGTCGTACGGGCCGCCTCGAAAAGTTCACTCCCCTTGTCTTTGAGCCCGAGTGCGCCAGATGGGAACACCAGCGACTCATCCGAACCCGGGAACAGGTGGTCCGAACCCGTCCCTTCTTCCACCGCGCGAAAATGAATCGGACGACCGTCTTCCACTCTGCGTCCCGCACAGAGAATCCTGTCAGAGGGGCAATTCAACCCCTTCGCCCAGCCATCGGTGAACACCGCGCCCCCGGCGGTGGTTCGATAGCGTCTTTCGGGCAACGGCAGGGTTTCGACGCGAGGAAGTCGGGCCGCGACATCACGAAGCCGCCCCGCGAATTCCCTCTCCCCTAAGCGATCAGCGACAGCTGCTGTTGCCGGAAATGCGGTGCGTATATGTGCCATGTCTGTCAGGCAGTCACGCACCATATATCCACTTGCGTGCTCGTACGGGTGACTCGCCGGAAGGTGAAACAATCCATCCGGCTCCTCCTTCAACATCCCCAGATAGAACCTGCATGCTTCGCGCATCACCGGGTACGCCGTCTGCGCGAGGAACTGCTCATCGCCGGTATACCGCCAGTACCGCCACATGTCCAGCGCAATCTGAAGGCCCGGCGTGAACAACGGCACACCTTCATCCTGCCACCCGCGGCGTTCAAACACGTCGCTGTACCATGCGCCGTCGACCCCATATTTTCGCATTGCGCTCTGTTGCGCCAGCGGAAGGGCCTGCGCACGCATTTTCAGATACCCGAGCGCCAGTTCGGGATGCCCCGATGCGAAAACCGGCCAGTTCAGCTCTTCCTGATTCCAGTGGTAAAAGTGATTCCACGCGCGGAAATCGCGATTCCAGTTCCAGATTCCGTTGATGAAA
>JAKPPK010000079.1 GCA_029547385.1 Candidatus Latescibacterota bacterium | reverse complement strand
GGTCTGCTCAATCCGCGTTTTCAGAGGCATCGCTTGCCGTAAGTTGTTGTGTGTCGGTGCTTGGTTTTCGTTCTGACGTGTAGTGCAGACCGCCCTCTTGTCGGAATCCAGATGCCGTGCGATCATGTGTTCACGTTGGAGTGCGTATTCCGAGCCAATCCGCATATTGACAACAATGCCATCCCTGACGCCTATACTTTGAGCTCGGTTAAGTTGCATATTTCGGGCGCGGCCACCTTGTGAATTCGGCTGAGCGCGGCCGGGTATGACGGTTCTGCGCGGCCGTTCGTTTCGGTTGAGTGCGGCCGGCGAATTCGGGCGCGGCCATCTCTCCGGGGAAATCCCTTCGACCACATTTCTGGGTATGGTGTGTCGTTTTCCAGTCATAGGGGCTGGGATTCAATCGGCACACGGTGCCCAGGAGTTCGAATATGCGACGAATCAGAGAAGTGTTGCGTCAGCGATGGGAATGCGGCTTGAGCGAAAGGACGGTGGCCACCAGCTGTTCGCTGGCGCGCAGTACGGTTGCCAAGTACGTCAAGCGCGCCGAGGAAGTGGGGTTATCGTGGCCATTGTCGGAAGAACTGACGGACGAGGAGTTGGAACGGCGTCTATTTCCGGACGCCCTGTCTGAGGAGAGCGGGCCGCGTTTCATTCCGGACTGGGCCGAGGTGCGCCGGCAACTCGCGCAAAAGGGCGTGACGTTGCGGCTGGTGTGGGAGGAATACAAGGAGGCTCATCCGGACGGATTCCAATACACCCAGTTCTGCGTCCGCTACCGGGCCTGGCGTGAGACTTTGGACCTCCCGATGCGCCAAGAGCACAAGGCGGGCGAAAGACTGTTCGTGGACTATTGCGGCCAGACCGTGCCCGTCACGGACCGTAAGACCGGCGAAATACGCCAGGCGCAAGTGTTCGTGGCGGTCCTGGGCGCGAGTAACTACACCTACGCGGAAGCCACGTGGACCCAGACTTTGCCGGAGTGGGTGACGTCCCACGTCCACGCTTTCGCCTTCTATGGCGGCGTGCCGGCGCTTGTGGTCTGCGATAACCTGAAGGCGGGCGTCACTTCCGCGCATCGTTACGAACCCGAAGCGAACCGCACGTTCGAAGATCTTGCAGAGCACTATGGCTGCGCAGTGCTACCCCCACGTCTGGCTGGGATTTTGGGTTGTGGGTAGATACGGACAATGGAGACGCTCACAGCGGCACTACCTATGAAACTCCTGGTCGGGATGTGAATCTCGAAGTGGTTTTCTTCAGGATCTTCTACGAACCCGCAACCTCGGCAGACGATTTTAAAATTGCGGTCAACGGCCCTACCATGCCAAGGGTCACTCTAAATTGCGGGATCGAGCCCGACCCATCATCAGTCAACACCCGTATTGTCTTCCGCTTTAAGTTTGAAATCGGAGAGGAAGTGGCAACCAACCCCGACTCCTTCAGAATCTTGTGCTACCCCGATTATGAGAGCGCCAGCATGACGCGGAACGAGCGAATCGATTCCGGTTGGCTGGAAGATCCCACCTTTGAGATCCTCCCAAACGACACGAACCATCCGGAACAATCATGGGATCAAAATGGTGTGGGAATTGGCGGGGGGTTTCCGCGATATGTGGACCTCTCATGCAAAGTGGTTGCCAACGAAGGAATCCCTAATTGTGAATGCGTTGGCACGCCTGTTACTAAGACATATGGCAATCAGACCTTGACTGGCCTTCGCCCGTACCAACAGGATGCCACGGGGTTGTTCCATATTGTGGGAGAACAACCTTCGGCCTCTGCAGTGGACGCGTACATCGATGAACTCAGTTTCGTTTCTATTCCCGACCCGCTGAATCCCACGGACTACAGGCTCCAAGAAGGAACCTCCGATGCCAAACTTGGGGGCATCTCTCAGGATTATGACCTAATAAACGTGAGACAAGGCACAGCCACACCAAGTCCACTTTCGGATACGTACGTCACTCAACAGATTCGAATCATGCTGAAAAAGATGCACCGACAGGAGACGAACACGCGTCACTACTATTTTGGTCCGTATGCCCAAGGGGCCAACGCTGGCACGACAAACTACGCTTCTCGGGATGGATATCCCCTTTGGGAGAAATCTTTAGCCGAGTCCACGGCTCCTTTTCGATACGTAGTTACAACAACAGGCGTAGGGCTGTATCAGTTGACGTATTCGAGTATGAAGACTCGGGAAACAATCTGGAACTGGAAAAAGAACCTAATACAATCGTGCAAGTTCATGGCCGAGAATTATAAGAATTCGTGCGAACATCTTGACGGTCAAAACCAAGCAGAT
>JAKPPK010000492.1 GCA_029547385.1 Candidatus Latescibacterota bacterium | reverse complement strand
CGGGAAGGTTTCGAACGAAATAGGCGAGGGGCAGTAACCAGACCGAACCCGCGAGAACCTGCCCGAAGCTGAAGACGTTTCCGGTGCTGAACGCGGT
Source organism: Candidatus Latescibacterota bacterium (assembly GCA_029547385.1). GTDB lineage: Bacteria > Latescibacterota > MWCZ01 > MWCZ01 > MWCZ01 > MWCZ01. The sequence goes on along the minus strand of JAKPPK010000492.1, from coordinate 2,450 downwards.
AAGAAGATTGACAGCTACCACCGTCCCCGGAAGCGCCCACGGCAACATGACCAGCGCGTCCACCGCGTTCCCGAACCGGATACGCTTCGCTGCCAGCAACCACCCTATGAACACACCGATCACCAGATTGCCGAGTGTCGCGAAGAACGCCATTTGAATGCTGTTTGCAAGCGGGCGCGCCAGAGAAAGCGCCATCCGGTAATTCTCGGATGTGAACTCCGTGGGAAACCACGTGTCGGACCGGAAGGTCCACGTTCCTTGTTTGACGAAAGACAGCAGTACCAACGTGAGATGAGGCAACACCATGATCACCGAAACTGCGAACGCAGCGCTCGGGATCAACCATCTGGTCAAACCTTTTGGCAGGCTTCTCCGCCTGCCTCGTGTTCCTTTGGTTGCCATGGTCACGCGACGGCGGTTGTTCCAGTACCGCAGCGCAAGGAGAAACGCAAGGGATACCCCGGAAAGTACGACAGACTGGACCGCAGCAAGCCTGAGATCACCCGAAAGGCGGGTGGAGTAGAGCTGGACACTCAACACACGAAGTTCACCGGCGAACAACAACGGAGCGCTGAATGACGCCATGCTTGTCATGAACACAATGATCGCGGCGCCGACCAGCGCAGGCATCAGAAGTGGCAACGTCACGCGACGGAGCCTGAGCCACTTTCCGGCTCCGAGACTGGCTGCCGCCTCCATGAGACTGGTGTCACGGTTCTCCAGCGCGGAACTTACAAACGTGAAAAAGAAGACTGAGAAGCTGTACCCGTGGACTGCAACCACCCCGGCGATTCCGTTCAGCGCCCACGATGCCGAGTTGGATCCCGTCAGGTTCGAAAATCCACGAGGGAACAACCCGCTCTCGCCCAGCAAAAAAACAAAGGCAAGTACTCCCACAAGTGGAGGCAAGACAATCGGCATTGAGACGAGTGCGCTGCAGGCCTTCCTGCCCCGGAACTCAAACGTGCTCAGGAGAAAGGCCAAAGGCACGCCAATGAGTGCAGCCAGAATGACGGAAAGGCAGGAAACGAGGACGCTGTTCCATGTCGCGAGGAGATTTGCGGGAGAATTGAACGAAAAGAACTTGCCGTAATGCGAAAGCGTCCACCCGTCCGCCGCGCCGAGGCTTTGCCACAGAACCGCAAGAGATGGGTACACAACGTACCCGAACAGGACAAACCCGACCGCGCCCGTCGCGACGAGCAGAATCGGGGACCACGAGGATCTTTGCCGCATGAAACACCGTACACGAAACGAGGTCGCGCACATTGATGCGCGACCTCGCGTAACGTCTGTTCGTAACGTGGATTACTGAGCAGCCGGCGGATTGACGATTGCGTCCGCAGCAGCCTTCGCCTCGGCGGCCTTCGCGGCGGCGGTGGCGTAATCACCAGCAGCAAACGCTTCAGCAGCGGCAGCGGCAGCGGCTTTGCCATCGGCAACCTTCTGCTTCATCTCGGGGGTTGCATTCCTCTTCAGCTTGATGATCTGCTGATCCGCAGCAGCCAGGGCCGAGTTCGCATCAGCGATTGCCTGCTCAGACGTGCCCTTCATGGCTTCCTTGTTCGCGGCGGCAGTCGCGACGATCGCGCGAGCCTGGTCTGCCAAGCCCTGGAGCGCCTGACGCGCTTCATCGTACTTCTTCTCGGCAACCTTCGCCTGAACGTCAGCCATCGTCGCTTCCACTGCAGCGATCTGATCTGCAGCGTACGCGCTCACTTCCGGCAACGCCTTCACTGAATCGATAACAGCCTGAGTAGCGGTGATCTCCTCTGTGGGCGGCTTGCTGCAACCGGCAAGAATCATTCCGGCGGCCATGATGCCGACGCCAAAGAGCAATGCAGTGCGACGAACCATTGATACAACCTCCTCCCGAAAATATCGGGACTGTTGTGCCGCTGTAATGCTGTGGTGGCCTGTGCGTCAGCGACAGGATACAGCTAGTCGCGAGGAGCCGGCACGACACCCCTCACGGGTATAGCTCTCACCACCTGACCAGCACTTGACTACAGCTCGAACCTCCGCGGGCAGAGCGCCTTCACGCCGCGTTTCCCCTCATGCGCGAACGGCTCCGAAACTGCCCTCGGGATTACCGTTAATGAATATAGTAAAATCCATCACGTCCTGGGAACACTTCACAGGCGTCCACAAGGAATATTTTTTTGTTTGGGGCATCTGGCACAACTATTGCTATTGCACGGACACATGCCCATAAGATTATCCTTATCAATATCTTAGCAGACTGTTGTTCTGCCAACCATGCTTAGAACCGGGCAGGAACTTTTTGCAGGGTCGGTCATCAAACACAGTTTGAACTTCGTCGGCCCGCACAGGATACCCTTTTCCGTTCCCCTTTCGCACCGGTCACCCGCCTTCGCCTTGTCCCTGTTTTGCCCCCTCCGGTACATTAACGTTAACTCCTGCCGCACGTCGTACGCGCGCCCCGAGTC
>JAKPPK010000491.1 GCA_029547385.1 Candidatus Latescibacterota bacterium | reverse complement strand
ACTCGATCCCTGCTCTGTATACGTGCGAGGGCAACGACGTCTCACCGCCGCTCAAGTGGTCAGGAGTACCTGCTGAAACGAAGAGCATCGCCCTCACGTGCACGGATCCCGATGCTCCCAGGGGCACGTTCGTTCACTGGGTCCTGTTCAACCTGCCGCCCTCAACCGACGGGCTTCCAGAAGGCGTGACTCCGGATACCGTTCCTCAGGGCGCCGTCAACGGCACAAACGATTTCCCGAAACTGGGCTACGGGGGACCATGTCCACCGCGAGGGGGCCCGCATCGGTACTACTTCACCGTGTACGCGCTGGATACAGTGCTTGCCCTGCCCCCCGGGGCTCGGTTGCGTGATCTAACTGCTGCCATGGAGGGTCACATTCTGGCAGAAGGAAGCCTAATGGGGCGATACGCTCGCAAATAGGGAGGTTGCCATGCGCAAATTGTACCGCTCGCGAACGGACAAAAAGATTGCCGGTGTGTGTGGCGGAATCGCCGAGCTTTATGACATAGATCCCACCATAGTCCGCCTCATCGCGCTGCTGTTAATTCTCGGATATGGTGCCGGATTGATCGTGTACCTCGTGGCGTGGTGGCTGGTTCCGTTGGCTCCCGAAAAGCCGCCGGACCAGCAGGCGTGATACCGTTGTGCCTATGACGCGGAATACGCTCTCCGCAGAGGACGTCATACGTGCTCTCGGACTGGTGCCTCACCCGACGGAGGGCGGGTGGTACGTCGAAACCTATCGTTGCCCGGAAGAGGTGAATTCGACGGACCTTCCTGCACGGTACCGCGGAAACCGTTCTTTTTCGACGGCGATCTACTACCTTTTGACCTCTGAGACCTTTTCAAGGCTGCATCGCCTCGCCAGCGATGAGGTGTTCCACTTCTATCTGGGAGACCCGGTAGTGATGGTGCACCTGCTCCCGGATGGAACCAGCCGGAGGGTCATTCTCGGGCACGACATCGCAGCGGGACAAAAGCCGCAGGTGATCGTTCCCCGCGGGACGTGGCAGGGCGCCCATTTGCGGGAAGGCGGGAAATGGGCCTTGCTGGGATGCACGGTTTCCCCAGGTTTTGACTATCGGGATTACGAAGAAGGGTCGCGCGACGCGCTCGTCGCGATGTACCCGGACCAGAGAGAGACCATCGACCGACTTACCCGCGAGGACGAAGATCGTAGCCCTCGCAGCCTCCCGTAGCACACACAAAAGGAGTTCACAATGGGCGAAATCAAAGACGGACAGACGCTGCTCTTCATCGGGGACAGCATCACCGACTGTGGACGCCGGGGACCCAATTACCCCCTCGGCGACGGATATCCGGCGCTATTTCGGGACCTGATGACGGCGCGCTGGCCGGAACGGAACATTCGGTACATCAACAAAGGCATCGGTGGGAACCGCGTGACTGATCTGCAGATGCGCTGGGAAGATGACGTCATGCGGTACAAGCCCGACTGGCTTTCCATCAAAATCGGAATCAACGACGAGCACAGCTTCGTCGCGGACCCGAACAATGGTGTGTCGCCCCAGCGGTTCCGTGAGGTGTACGACAGCATTCTGCAACGCACGTTCTCGGTGTGGAAGCCCAATCTCATCCTGATCTCCCCGTTTTACATCAGCAAGGATACCGTGAGCGGCACTCACCGGACGAAGATCCTCCAGCTCATCCCCGAATACATTTCGGTGGTGAAAGACATGGCCGCGAAATACAACGCTATTTACGTCCCGCTTCATGATATCTTCCAGAAGCACCTCGAGTACCGGGATGCCGACACGTTCTGCCCTGAGCCGGTGCACCCGTACCGCAGTGGCCACATCATCATTGCGCGGGCCATCATGCACGCGATTGACGAATCCTGAAATATCCTTCAGACCGGCGTTTCTGGTGGGCAAGTGCTCCGGGAACGCCGGTTGACCCCTCTGCCGCGCAGCCGTACTTTTCTTCCTCGTGTACGCGCCTGTTATGTCGAGTTTTCGAATGGCTGCGTCGTTTTGAGCAAGGTTGCGGGCGGAGAAAGGCGTCCTAGGGAAGGTTTGATCCCTGAAGATATCTGACGATGGCGTTTCCGGGTTCGGGGCCGATCTGGTTTGACGGCGCATTTGTTCCGTGGGAAGAAGCAAAAATCCATGTTCTTTCACACGTTGCACATTATGGCTCAGGAGTTTTCGAAGGCATCCGTTGTTACGGAACGAAAAACGGCCCTGCCGTCTTCCGGATGCGTGAACACGTACG
>JAKPPK010000068.1 GCA_029547385.1 Candidatus Latescibacterota bacterium | reverse complement strand
GCCGTATCCACGCCAAAGGTACGCTGAATCGCCGGGGTAGTGTTCCCGTTCGTGTCCATTGCTGAAATCCACACAACATGGCTGCCTTCCGCGAGTCCGGTAAGCACCGCTTCCCACGAACCAAAGCTTCCTCCCGCGACTAACCAGCCTTCCGCCGTCCAGTCCTCGTTCGCGTTCGGTGCAACCGGTATCGTCGGGGCCGAGGCCGCGGTCGAATAGTACACACCGCCAACGGCCGTAAGGTCGGTCGCGAGACCGCGTACCGTTACGTCGCCGCTCGTCTGCCAGCCACCTTCGGCGGGGGCGGTAAACTCGATGGTCGGTCCGGTCGAGTCAAAGCGTATCCGCCGTACGATCGTGTTCGTTTTACCCACGAGGTCGGTGGTCGTTATCTGATATTCATACGTACCGTCTACCAGCGACTGTGCTCCAATCGTTCCCGCCGTGTTTCCGCGCGGGAGGTTCTCGAGTGTCCAGTCAAAGCCGGTACCGTCCGGTGTGAGAACCGGTCCGTTTGTCGAAATGGTTATCGGTGTTCCACTGTCATAACTCTGGGTAACAGTAACCGAGGCGATGCCGTGAGAGTCCGTTACCGGACCACCCAGCTCAAACCCTTCCCGACGAGGTACCAAAGTTGATACACCTATTTCAGTGTCGTTAATTGAAGGATTTGCGAGGTCAACATCGAACTGAACGCTCTTGGCATCCGGCGTGCGGTTACCGGCTCTGTCTTCAGCAAGTACATGGAGCCAGTAACCGGTTCCTTCTGCGATCTCCGCAGGGAAGTTTTTAGTGAAACTCCAGTTGCCGCCTGTGGGAAGTTCTGTATATCCGGCAGCTTCGGGATCGGTTCCGGCATCCGGAGCCGTAGCGTTTTGTATAATCTGATACCATACTTTCGCGACCCCTACACCTTCCGCAGGTTCGCCAGCTTCACCATGGAATAAATATGTGGAACCCGAAAGGGCATTCACACCAAGAGAGTCGGCTGTCGGAGCATTTATGTCATTCTTGTT
>JAKPPK010000062.1 GCA_029547385.1 Candidatus Latescibacterota bacterium | reverse complement strand
TTTGCACCCTATCCGGGGCAGAACTGAGACAGGGGTTTGGGGCGTTATTCCGGCGTATTGGGACGATAGACACAAAGGTGAGGGACACAATGGGTGGGAGTGGAACAGACCGGCTTTCCGGTTGGAGGCGTACGCACAGGTGCGGGGATTTGAGGGCTTCTGACATAGGATTGGACGTCATCTTGATGGGGTGGGCGAGTTCCCATCGAGACCATGGCGGCGTCATCTTCGTGGACCTGCGCGACCGTTGGGGTATCACCCAGGTTGTCTTCGATCCGGCGGTAAGCAAGGAAGTGCACAAACGGGCGGAACACGTCCGCCCGGAATACGTGATTGCAGTGAAGGGGCGGGTTCGTGCGCGCATGGAGGGAATGGCGAACGCGAAACTCGCGACCGGGGAAATCGAGGTCATCTGCAACGAACTGCGGGTGCTCAATAGTGCGGAAACCCCGCCAATACAGGTGGACGGCCCCCCCGCGAACGAGGAAATTCGCCTGAAGTACCGGTATCTGGACCTTCGGCGCCCCATCATGCAGAGGAACCTTGAGTTGCGCCACGCCGCGGCGCAGGCCACACGCAGGTTCCTGTGCGCGCAGGATTTCGTGGAGATCGAAACGCCCACGTTCGTGAGCAGCACGCCGGAAGGAGCGCGGGATTATCTTGTTCCGAGCCGCGTGTGGCCGGGCAGGTTTTACGCGCTTCCCCAGTCTCCACAAATCTACAAGCAGCTTTTGATGGTTGCCGGGATGGATCGGTATTTCCAGATTGTCCGGTGTTACCGCGATGAGGACCTGCGCGCGGATCGCCAGCCGGAATTCACCCAGATCGACGTGGAAATGTCGTTCGTGGAAGAGGCGGACGTCATGCAGGTGGCCGAGGGCATCACGAGGTCGGTGTACAAAGAAACGATCGGGTATGACGTTCCGGATTCGTTTCCCCATCTGGATTATGCCGATGCCATGTCGCGTTACGGGTCGGATAAGCCGGACATCCGTTTCGGGCTTGAGATGGTGGATGTTACCGACATCGCCGCGGAGTCTGATTTCAAGGTGTTCCGGGCGGTTACGGAAGCGGGCGGCATTGTCAGTGCGATCAACGTGAAAGGCGGGGCGTCGTTCAGCCGGAAACAGGTCGACGACATGACGCCGTTTGTTGCACAGTACGGGGCAAAAGGCGCGGCCTGGATGAAGGTTGCCGAGCAGGGGCTGGAATCCAATATCGCGAAGTTCTTCAATGAAGGCGTGCAGAACGCGCTCAGGGAACGGCTCAGCGCCGAACAGGGTGACCTGCTGGTGTTCGTTGCGGACCAGGCGCCGATAGTGTATCAGGCGCTGGGCAACCTGCGCTTGAAGTTCGGCAATGACCTCAACCTGATCGACAAATCGAAGTTTGCGTTCCTGTGGGTGACAAACTTCCCTCTCCTCTCGTGGGACGAGGAAGAAAACCGGTGGGTGGCAAACCATCACCCGTTCACGTCCCCCGTTCTGGAGGATCTGGACCTTTTCGTGTCGGGTGGCGATCCCGGGCGAATCCGTGCCCGGGCGTACGACCTCGTGATCAACGGCACCGAAGTGGGTGGCGGAAGCATCCGCATCCACCAGCGGCACGTGCAGCAGCAGATGTTTGACCTTCTGGGCATCTCCCCCGAGGAAGCCGAAAGGCGCTTCGGGTACCTGCTCAACGCGTTTCGGTACGGGGCGCCTCCGCACGGTGGTATCGCCTTCGGGTTTGACCGCATGGTGATGCAGCTTGCCGGGCAGGAGTCCATCAGGGAGGTGATCGCGTTTCCGAAGACGAACACCGCGGCTTCACCTATGGACGGGAGCCCTTCAGAAGTGGACGAGCGGCAACTGCGCGAACTGGGTCTCAGGCTTCGGCACGTGAAGCATGAAGGAACTGCATAACGCCGCGTTGCGAAGTCGTACGCCACGGGAGGCGCGGCCACAATGGTCGCGCCTCCCGTTTTGTATCGGATCCGATACACGGAGGAGGGGAGCACCCGGGGGAAAGACTAGCAGGCACCAAAGCGGCGTCCGCGCGTACAGAGATTCGTGTACGATTGCGGCACGAAAACCGTATATTTTGCCTAGATGAGCAGGAATATGACGGGAATGCGAAATGCGGCGCGATTGTTGCTCTGATACAGATGAACAGACACGCAGAATATTTCCCGCGTGAACGTCTTATTCGGGTACGAACCGGTATAGCGCGAAGGGCTATCGGAACAACGGTAGTTCTGGTTTGAAGGAGAACAGGCATGTCGAATTGCAAAAGGAAGTTGCACGGGCAGATTTTCGCGCTCATGACGTTTCTGGGCGTCAGCGGGATTGTGTCCGCACAGACCACCACGATGCCGAACGTGGTGGGTATGGATATAGCCTCGGCTACGGCGGCGGTGAAGGGGACCATCGCGCGGTTCGCGACGTTGTACGTCGAGCCGACGGATGACCCGGCCGCCGTTGGCAAAATTGACGGCCAGTACCCGACCGAGGGATCGACACTCTCCTCATCGACTGTGGTGACGCTCACGGCGCGTCGGGCGAACACCCCCGGTCTACTGACGCTCGTATCCCCGGCAAAGGGTGCCACGGACGTGTCGGTAGGGGACACGGTGGTGCTTACGAGCACCCACCCGCTCACGTATTACGAGGACTACTGGAATCCGGGAAATTACGCCTTCAGCGATTTTTACCTGAACCCTTACCGCCTGGGGACTTCCTGGTCCGAGGACTTTGGCATTCGCTGGTTCAGCGTGTCGAACGATTCGCGCACCGCGTACGGGGTGATTCAGTGGATTGCGCCGGACGCAGTGTACGTTCTGCAGGCAGAACCCTACTACAATAGCTGGATGTATAACACGCGAACCGGCTCGCCCACGTATTTCAGCAGCGGAGTACCGATTCCCGGTGGGTCGGTGGAAGGGGCGGCAGTGTTTCCGGCGGGTTTCAACGGCTGGACGGTTGACCCCATGCAGTCGGAAATCTGGCTCCGGCCTGAGAACTGGTCGATACCGACAAAACCGGCGGAGGCCGCCTCGAACCAGTATTACTCCGACGGGTTCTGGCCGACCCTCGGCACGGGACTGGCAACGTTGAGCCCGATGAGCGGCAACCGGTCGGCGTTCTCTATCAAGCCGGTTGCGCCGGGCAACAACCAGGTCATGGGTAGAGCGCGTCTCCACAGTGGTGATCCGCGGTTCGGGCGATTCCTGTTTGGCATGTACGACGCCAATCAGGACGGAGTGGCCGACAACATCAGCGTGGGTACTTCGCGCGTGCTGGTTGACGTGCCGATGACGACCAGCCCGTTCGGCATTGCGCAGGGAGACGCGAAGTTCCTCAACACCGGGGTCACGCGGTTCCGGTTTGATACGGGAACGGAGCCTGCCAATCCAGATCTGGCCGACATCGTGGTGACTCCGATTGACGACGGTTACAGCTTTCGTTTCATCATGTCCGCAGGGCGGGAGGGTGTGCTTTTCACCATCGTTGACTCCGGTTACAACAACATGACGGTGGGGGACCGCATTCCGGTCCAACCGAATATTCCCTCCCTTTCGGAGCCGGAGCGCTGGGTATCCAGCACGGAGGTGCTGTTCGGAGGTGCCGCCTCCTCCTATGACTTTGAAGGCAAGCTTTTCGCGGTACACACACCCGAGGGAAAGTACGGGCTGCTCCTGTTCCGGTACCCGCAGATGGGCGACAAACCGGCTCGCGACTCAGTGGCGACAGCGTCGGCGGCACGTGCGGGGCGGACTCAGAATGGCGATGGCACGCTCTACGCGCACTGGGCGTACCAGCCTGACGGCACCACCCGTTTCGGACGGGCACAGGGGCCGTTTGCAATGCCGAATCTGGTCGGGATGACGCAGGGCGAAGCCACGGCCCAGCTCACGCTTCTCGGCTTCGGGCAGATAAACGTGCGGTATGTCGGAACAACGACTCCCTCGCTCATCGGGAAGGTGAAGGAACAGGAACCGGCAGCAGGCCAATCAGCGTACCCGGAATGGCCGGTGACGCTCACCGTCTGGGCGCAGCAGGGGCAGAAGGTTCAGATTCTGGGAGTGACGCCCGCTAATGGTGCGGTGAACGTGGGCGTACCGGCAGGACCGGACAGTGTCCTGGTCACCATCACTGTCGCACTGAGCGGCGGGGTGGAGCTCATTCCCGGCGATAACGGCCCGCAGCCGAACGTGGATATCATGGTTGCGCCGGATATCACGGGTGTTCCTGTCAACTACACGTGGAACGCGGCACGGGACACTTTGCGCTATGCCATCCGGCTTCCGAAAAACCGCGTGTTCGACGTGCTGGTCACCCCTTCCGAGAATGACGATTTCGGAGTCGAGTTGGCGAACTCGGCGTTCTTCATGTCGTCGTTCTCGACCGGCCCCGATTTTTCGGGTGCGCGGCTCAGCGGGACTGCTTCGATCCCCAACATGAACATGCCGGCACGCGTCGCCCTCCTGCTGAACCGGGCCGTTGCCGAGTTCGGGGAATTCGGTGAGCATGTGATTGAGCGGATCGTGCCGATTTCCCAGACGGGGGCATACTCGTTCACCGGGCTCACCGCGGGGCGATACTGGCTTGTCGGCATGAGTTTCGATCCGGCCACGATGGAAGGCGGGTCGGGGACGATGCCGGAGGTCTACTACGGCATGTACGATCTCTACGGCGATCGGCTGCCGGATCCGCTGGACTTCAAGTCCTCGACGGTGCGGGAGAATATCAATTTTGCACTGCGGCGGTTGACTGCTCAGGACTTCGTCGAGTTACGCGTTGTAGCCACCACGCCCGATCCATTCACGACCGGCGTGCCCACGAGCACGACCCTACGTGTTCGCTTCAACGAACAACTCAACGTGGTAGGCGGGAAACCGGACGTCCGCGTCGCGCTCGTTTCGCCGTCGCTTCCCGTCAGGTTCCTTTCTTCTGACAGCGTGTTTTTCAGTGCTGACCGAAAAGAGGTCTGGTGGAACGTCCAACTTGCTGCGAGTACGCATTATCAGATCTTCGTTACCGACGCCGGAGCTGCCGGCGAGAACCGCAAGTTCCGCATTCCAGTCGCGGTGCCGTTTGCGACTTCGTCGTTTCTGCCATCCGGCAGCCTGAACGCGCAAATGATTCCCCCTCCGGGCGGAGCCTCCAGCGCGTCCGGTTACGCGATCGGGTTCCTGAAAACGCTGCCTGTCTCGGCTGACCCCTCGGCGTGGGATTTTGCCTGGCTCGCAACCAGCACGACCCCTGTTGCGACAATGCGGTACCTGCCGATCGGTTCGTACTACGTGGCGGCGGTGAGTCTGGACGATCCCTCGACGTACGGCTTCTATGGGTCGGCGGGGGCTCCCGCCACGGTCAACGTGACGGAAACCCAGACTCCGCCGACGATTCAAATCGCGCTGAAACAGGGGCTTGGCGAGAACGTGGTCTCCGCCTTCCCGGCGCCCGAGGCAGTGAACGTCCCACTTCAGACCCGAGTTGAGATTAGCTACCGCAATCCATTGCCGACCGAGGGGTACAACCTGATGCTCTGGCCGTGGCCCGTCAGCGCGGCTGCGGACTCATTCAGCGCTGATCGGAGAACGGTGTACCGGCGGGTTACCCTTGCGGCGAACACGGCGTATCAGGTGTTTGCGGCATACCAGGATGTCGGTCCGCCGGTGAGCTTCGTGTTCAGCACGGGGTCTTCGATTCCGAGCGCCGTTGTGGCGGGCACGTTCGCAGTTCAGACCTCGCAACTCCCGTCCGAGGTTCAGCAAACTCTTAACCAGATGCCGTTCATCACGTATCTCGCGAAGAAGATTCCGTCGGCGATCCAGGCGGACAATCCGATTCCATCCGAA
>JAKPPK010000061.1 GCA_029547385.1 Candidatus Latescibacterota bacterium | reverse complement strand
CATTACCGTGATCAAGGAGTAACATTCGCAAGTCTTGATAATGCGGACAAGGGCTTGCGGAGTGCGGAGTATCCTTCACGCGTGACCGGTACGATTGCCGGCTCCGAGCGCGGTGAGGGAAGGTCTGAATTCCGTGTCTGTAAATAACGACGTGGGAAGTTCCCGTTTTGTTGGGGGCGGGACCGTTTTGCAGGAGCGAAAGTTACTATGAGCGTCCCACTTGGAGATTTCGTCAGTTACTTGAACGAATACCTGCGGGTCGACGAGATACCCGACTCAGAAGAGGCTCTCAACGGGCTTCAGGTCGAGGGTGCTGCAGATATCCGGAGGGTTGCAGTCGCCGTTGATGCATGCCTCGCGACCATTGCAGGTGCGGCACTTTGGGGCGCGGGCATCATGCTCGTGCACCACGGACTTTTCTGGGGGCCCAAGGCGCCTTTGACCGGGGGGCAGTATCGCCGTTTTTCCGCACTCGTCCGCCACCGTATAGGTGTTTTCAGCGCGCATCTCCCGCTGGACCTGCACCCGGAAATCGGGAACAACATGATGCTGGCGAAAGCGATAGGCCTGCAAGTGACGGGTACCTTCGGAAGGCAAAACGGAGTGGACGTTGGAATATTCGGCCGCCTGGAGGTGGACAGATCCGATCTGGTTCAGAGAATTGAGGCTGCACTGGAGATTGATTCCGTGCCTCATGTCCTCGAACACGGACTCTGGCAAACGTCTACGGTCGGGATTATTACCGGCGGCGGCGGGCGCTTCGTCAAAGAAGCTGCGCACGCGGGAATCGACACATTCATCACGGGTGAGGGGCCGCATTTTTCCGCATTGGACGCGGAAGAGTTCGGAATGAACGTGATCCATGCGGGTCATTACGCCACGGAAAAACTTGGTGTGAAAGCGCTGGCGGCCCACGTGGCAGACAAATTCGGCGTAGAAACCCAGTTCATTGATCATCCCACCGGGATTTGACGGTTTCACGGCCCCGACGCTTCGAGAACACCGTGCATATTTTGCGCTAACGCGTCGTTTTCAGCGCAAAATAGTGTGCTGAAATTGCCTTCCAGTCTTGGTACAAAATGCGTTTTATGCGATTGACTTCTTTCGGCACCCCCCAGAGCGCTTCAGCCGGGTGGCATGTGGTTCTGACGGGGATTCCCCGGAAGACGTCGTAATCCCGGCCATCAATAGCCGGTTCGGCGATGCCAGAACGAACCAACGCTTTGCCCGTGCACAGACCAAGTGCAACAATAATAACGGGTTGAATCACGGTTACAAGAGCCTGCAATCTGGCCCCGCAGGCCCGTATTTCCGTGGTACCCGGGAGTGTGCCTCTTCTGCTCCGGCAGGCGACGAGTGCGGTCACACATACAGGTTCTGCCGCGAGATTTACTCCGGGGGCTGAGAGAATACGGTCCAGCAGCGCACCGGTTTCTCCGGCGAGAACCCGCTCTTCCCATTCTTCGTACCCCGTGACACGATCGGCAATCAGCATTAACCCGCCGCGCTTGAAGCGGGAGGCGCAGAGAACACGTCTGCGGGTATCCGCCAGACTGCATCTGTGACACCGGGCGAATTCGCGGTGTAGCTCCGAAAGGCTCCCGGGAACGGCAGCCGCTTCGAGAAGAGGGGAATCGGTCAACAGCACGGATATCACGCCCGAAGCTGCGCGAGCGCCGCAGCGGGGTCGGTGCTGCGAAAAACGGAGGTGCCGGCGACGATGACGTCTACTCCGGCATCACGGACCAGCTTCGCCGTCTCCGGGTTTATCCCGCCATCAACCTGGATTTTTGTGGGAAGATTGCGGGCGTCAATTGCCTCGCGGAGCGAGCGAATTTTCGGTACCGCTTCCGGCATGAACTTCTGGCCTCCGAACCCGGGTTCCACCGACATTACAAGCACGAGGTCCAGGCTTTCGAGATAGGGCAACACCACGTCGACGGGTGTTGCGGGTTTTATGCTTAACCCGGCGTTCACTCCGAGGGCCTTGATCTCGCGTATTGTTCGAGCCACATCCTGAACAGCTTCGACGTGGAAGGTGATGAGGGTGCTGCCCGACTCAGCGAAACGTGGAGCGTAAAAGGCGGGGTCCGTAATCATAAGGTGGGTATCCAGCGGAAGCGGCGTGAGACTCCGAATCGCGGACACGATGAAGGGGCCGAACGTGAGATTTGGGACAAAATGGCCGTCCATTACGTCGAGGTGGAGCCAATCAGCACCGGCCTTTTCAACTCGGGAGATTTCGTTGCGCAGATCGCCGAAATCGGCCGCCAGAAGAGATGGAGCAATGAGACGTGTTCGCGGGAGCAACATGAACATGTTCCTCGGGATTCGGGACTTACGGACATGTACGGGAGAAATAAAAATACAGCTTCATTCGATACCGCGCACAGTGGCTCTTGACAACGCGCTTACTATTGCATACGATGGTTCGTGTCGAGAAGGACCCAGAAGCGGCTCAAGGCAACAGATTTCGCGGTGGTGCCAAGGCGAAGAAAGGTCCGTGGCAAGAACTGCTTCAGGCAAGCCTTTTATTGGCGTGGCTTTTGCATTACGCGACGCGCAGATAATGTCGACGAAGGAGGAAAGCCAATGGGTTTGTTGTACGAGAGAGATCGCCGGGTCACAAAAGACAAGAATCTTCCGGAAATCAAGGAAACCGATACGATGAAGCGTTCCGGGCTGGTCGTTCTTCCCACCCGTGAACACGACATTGAGGAATTTACGGAAGAATGGGACGAACTCGATCTGTTTGAAGACGAAATCGTGGACGAGGACGTCGACCCGGAAGAAGTGGACGAAGAAGCGTTCTAGCCCGCAGGGGTTGCGAGTCTGAGGACGCAACCCCACTGCGGACGTCGAATGGCGTTTGAGTCGGTGTTTGAAAAGTAATGGTACCAACCGCTTCCCAGCGTTACCGTCAACCCCCTCCTTTTGTTCTTCTTTGCTTATTTGAGCCCGTCTATTATCGGTTCGGCAGCTTTCAGCCAGCTGTGCGCGGGATCGTCCTTCGGGCATAACGTCCTGCTCGTCGGTCCCGCCATGAACCAGAGGTAGTAAAGCTGATAACCGGGTGCGGCAGCCACCGGGTGGTATCCTTTTGGCAATACGACTGTGGAATTGTGTTCCACCGCGTAGCTGACGTCGAGAGACCGGTCATCGGTATAGATCCGCTGGAAGCCGAATCCCTGTTGCGGTTTCAATTGAAAGAAATAGATCTCCTCCATTTTCACTTCGTCCGGCGGGTTGTCCACCTCGTGCCTGTGCGGTGGACTGGAAGACCAGTTTCCTGGCGGATTGATGGTTTCCCCAACCACGATGTGTCCCGCGTCGAATGACACGTCGATGATATCTTTGACGTGCCGCGTCCAGTTCGCCCGCCCCACCGTTTTCGTTTTCACGTCCTGCGGGGCGATTAATGCGGGTTCACGCCGCAACGTTGATTTGGAGCAACAGACAGCCAGAGAAAGAGGTCCGGGGCCGGCGCAGTCGACCACGATCTTGCTGTGACATGGGGCATACACGGTGGCGGCGTTTCCGGAGAATACATCACGCCGGCCGCCGATTCGTTCATAGGTGGAATCGTTGACCTTGATGGACGCGGTCCCTGAAAGAATGACCAGAGCGGCTTCTTCTTCATCCAGACAGAACGAGTGTGATTCCTTTTCGTTCAGGCACAGCAGCGAAAAACGGAGCAACTCAAGCGACGGGTGATTGGCCGGAACGATGACGTTTTCTCCATGGAGCAACGTCTTGCGGATGTGAAAGTCTGTTTGAGTTTCTGGCATCTATTTCCTCCTGGCATCTAGTGGTAGCGCACGCCGATTTCGTCGAGAAGTCGCTTTAGTGCCTGCGCGGCGGTTTTGAAGGCCAATGGTCCGGAATAACCCCCTGCCGGGCCGGCGATTTTCAGGTGGGGCTCCAACGAGAGAAAGCCTTCCCATCCCGACGCCAGTTTGTCGGCAAGGATTGCCTTGATTCCTCCGTCTCCTTCGCCTGCGGGTGTGACACGTCCGTCTGCCTGTTTGGCATCTTTGATGTGAAAGTAGAGGACATCATCCTTCAGCATCGGCCACGCGTCCTCAAATGGTCGCACGCCAGCCTGAACAAAGTTCGCCGGATCGAAAATCGCCCGAAGCGATGGGCTGTTGATAGTATCGAGCAGATCTCTGCATTGCTCCGGCTTTTCCCCGTAGATGTGGCGTTCATTTTCGTGCCCGAGGACGATCCCTTCGGCGGCAGCCATGTCGGTCAGCACCCTGACCCGCCGCATGACTTCATCCCTGTGGGCGGTCACCGGTTGGTCTTGCGGAACGTAAAAGCTGAAGATTCGTATGTAGGGCGTGCCGAGGAACTTCGCCGTCTGAATAAGTACCTCGCAATCACGCACGTGCGGGCCGAAATCGTCATCAACCTTGATTTTGCCGAGCCCGGAACCGAGCGAGGAAATGCGAAATCCGCGCCGCTGCGTTTCTTCCTTGATCTTCTGGCGTTGTTCTTCGCTGAGCTTATGGACACCTGTGTTCCAGACCGCCCGTAACTCGATGTGGCGAATTCCTTCGGATTCCATCACGTCCATCTGTTCTGTCAAGTCGGGCGATATTTCATCTCCAAACCCGGTCAGAGTTACCATGTTCGAGTATCCTCCTTTGCGAGGGACAAAGCTTACGTGCGTCGCCGGGTGATATGCGGTGGCGCATCCCAGTTACACACAGTGGTGAGCGGAGTTGCGAGGAGCTCCGAAAAATAGGTCGCGATAGGAACGATATCCTGAAAGCCGGCTTCGTAATCGGGCTGGGGCAGTGTCTGCAGCAGAAGTCTGTCCCGTCCCTTCGATTTCTGCAGCACGAGACTGAACACATACCAGGAGGAAGGGGCGTCCGGGTCGGTGCGCCTGAGGTATTGTCGGCCCACAAGATGCAGACCGCGTACATCCTGCGGCCGCCACGTGTGGGTGCGAAATTGCCGCAGACAAACGAGAGGCGGCTCGTGTGTAGTGGTGATCACTTTCGGCACAAATCGTAATGCGAGAGGCAACGCGACGATCAGCCCGAACGCTACACAGATGAGGCCAATTCCTATCAGAAGGAAATCGAGCCAGTTGAGGGTTCCCGAGGCACGGTAGTTTTCAAACGCCGTTCGCGCGAAAAGTAGCACACCGATACACGCAAGCCCGACGCTGAAAAAGAGGCCGAACCACAGGCGAAACCGCGATTCCGGCATTCGTTCGAGGCGCATACCCGCACGCGGGTCGTAAGAAATCACCCGCATCGTGCCTTTGAACGTGACCGCCTGAGGAAAACGCAAGCCTCACCCCCCCACAGCAGTTATTGAGGACAACTGCCGCTGGGCATTTACAAGCTTCGCGTACACACCCTCTTTGAGCAGCAATTCGTCGTGCGTTCCGAATTCGACCACCTGTCCGTCCTCGATTACGAGCAGGCGGTTTGCGTTCTTCAGCGTGCTGAGCCGGTGCGCGATGGCAAAAACCGTTCGTCCCTTCACGAGCCTCGCGATTGCATCCTGGATTTGCTGTTCGGTCTCGGTATCCACGTTTGAGGTGGCTTCATCGAGAATGAGAATACGCGGGTCGTGAAGAATTGCCCGGGCGATGGAGATGCGCTGCCGCTCGCCACCGGAAAGCCTCGTACCACGTTCGCCGACCTGAGTGTCGTAACCATCAGGGAATCGAACTATGAATTGATGAGCGTTGGCGGCGCGCGCGGCGCGAATGATCTCATGTACTGTTGCGTCGGGTTTCGCGTATGCGATGTTTTCCTTCACGGTGCCGTGGAAAAGGAACGGCTCCTGAGGTACGATGCCGATGAACCGGTGCCAGTCCTCCTGCCGAACATCCCGCAGGTCGATCCCGTCAACACGCACCACGCCTTCCTGCGGGTCGTAGAACCGGCAGATCATATTGATGATCGTTGTCTTGCCGGCGCCGGACCTTCCAACGAGCCCGATCATCTCCCCCGGTTGGATATCGATGGAAATACCCTTAAGCACCGGTCTGAGGGGGTCGTACCCGAAACGCACGTTCTCCAGTCGGATTTCGCCACGTATTTCGTTCAATTGAATCGGGTTGGGGCTGTCTTTCACATCAGGAGCAGTGTCGAGGATTTCGAACACCCGTTCCGCAGCGGTAAGATCACGCGTCAACCACTCGTTCATCCGTGCGATCATCTGGATTGGCCGGTAGAACATGCCAAGATAGCTGAAGAACGCGAGGAGAGTCCCAAGGGACATCGTTCCGTCGATGACGTTGCTACCGCCGACATACCAGATGATGAATTGTCCGAGCATCGTCAGGAAGGTGATCGCAGGGAAGAATGTTGCCCACGTCATTTCGGCGCGTGTTTCGGCGGAGACGAGGTCCCAGTTCCTTGAGTTGAACCGGGCGATCTCCTGCTCTTCCTGGCCAAAGGCCTTCACCACGCGAATACCGTTGAGCGAGTCATTCAGCGTTGCCACGAGGCGCGCACTTCGCGCCCATGCTCTTCCGAAGAGCGAACGCATGAACCGCCAGAAGTTCTTGCTGACATAGATGACGATAGGAAGAGGCACCAGAATGGCCAGTGTGAGCTGCCAATTCATCGAGAAAAGTATCATTCCGATGAACACAAGCAGAAACAGGTCGATGCCCACGTGAGGCACGCCGTTTACCAGGAATCCCTGAACATGGGCGGTGTCGTGTGTTACACGGCTTATGAGAGCGCCGGTGCGGCTCTTGTCGAAATAGTTCAGACTGAGTCGTTGGAGGTGGTTGTAGAGCTTCGCCCTGAGATCAGCGACGATGCGAGGGCCAAGCCACGTCGCCTGCCGCCCGCCAAGGATGCCCACGCCGACGAGAAGAATGCGCGAGAGCAGGAAAAGGGTGACGATGAGTGCGAGCCACGCGACCCGTGACCACCCCAGATGGTCGGCACTCCACCCGGCGATAGTCGTCACGTGGGGACGATTGATTACATCGTCAATCAGAACTTTAGTCAGGTACGGCGGCAAGGTTTCTATCAGCGCCGAGACGACCATTGTCGCGATGAGCAATGCAGCCCGTTTCCAGTGGGGACGCAGGTATCCCAACAAGCGAATGAGTACCTGACCTCTCTTCAGGCACGCGGGGCACGTGCCGCCGGGTTCCGGCAAAAGGCGGGAGCACCTTGAGCAATACCGTGGTAACGAGTCTTTCGGGTCAGCCTTTTCTACCGGCATCGCGCCATTGCGCGCGAGCTCTTCGAGGAGCGCCGCCAGTCGGTGGAATTCCCGTTGTTTGGAATTCGTGAAACGACAGAGCTCCACCCTGTCCTTGCCAATCGTGGCCACCAGCGAAGCCTGTCCCACAAGAAGGTCTACGTTGGCTTTTTTCAACTCCTTGAGCGGCCACATTGAAAGACTTGGCTGGTCACCGTTCGGTACAGCCAGGCACAGACGGTTCTTGCTTGCCAGAACGTGTTGCTGGCCGTATCGGCCATCCGGTGACAGGTCACTTGTGGCCGCAACGAGGATCTCTTCCCCGTCCTCAGCGGATTTCAGAAACGCAGCGCGCACGGATTCCGGCAGACCGGCCACGCCGTTGCCGATATCACCTCCGGGAAGAACGGGTCCGGAAACGGGCCCCATGCCGTAGTGATGTCCCCCGCCTCGCCCTTCGAAACCTGGCATGCCAACCTCTCGGTTCGGAGAAACCCCTGCGAACGAGTCTTCGCATTGTTTCGCGTTATACAGATAAGATATCGCTTTGAACGGAGTGTCCCAATGTTCCAGACATCAGTGATTGCGTTGCTGGCGTGGGAGCCGTATTCTCGTCACTGCAATGTTCTGTCACGCCAGTGGAGGGTTAGCACGTGGCGAAAATGACCCCGCGGCAGAGAGTGGAAGCTGCGTTGCGAGGAGAATGGGCGGACCAGGTTCCTTTCACCATCTACGCCAACAAACTCCCTCGCTGCCAGGTGGAACTGGAACTGCGGAACGCCGGGGTGTGCGTGCTGGAACGACGGAGTGTGGTGCGCGCCGAGACACCCAACGTCAGAGTGACCTCTATCGGGTACGAGAAAGGAGGAGTGCAGTTCACGCGACGGGTTTTCAGCACGCCACGCGGAGAACTGTCCACCATCGAACGGCCCGGTATTGGCACTACGTGGCGCGTCAAACGCATGTTCACGAGACCGGAGGACTATGCCCCGCTTCTCGCGCTGATCAAAGACCAGCGGTACGTGCCCGATTTCGAAACTTTCCAGAAAATGCGGGAAGACCTTGGCGAGGGCGCATATCTGCGAGCGGGAATCGGTTACTCTCCCCTCCAGGAAATCATTTACACCTACATGGGTGTGGAGTGCTTCAGCATCGAGTGGGCGGAACGGCGGGACGAAGTCATGCGTCTTTATGACGCGTTGACCGAAGACAGAAGGAAAATCTACCCGTTACTGGCGGAAAGTCCGGCAGACATAATCAATTACGGTGGCAACGTAAGCGTCGAGGTTGTGGGGAAGGATCGCTTTGAGCGCTTCATCATTCCGCATTACAACGAAGTGGCGGAAATCGTTCACAAACGGGGCAAAATGCTCGGGTCGCATCTTGACGGAAACAACCGGCAGCTTGCGCCGTTGGTGGCGAACTCATTACTCGATTACGTTGAGGCATTTACGCCTCCTCCCGACTGTGACATGACGGTTGCTGAAGCCCGAGAGCTGTGGAAAGGCAAAGTACTGTGGATCAACTTCCCATCCTCGGTCCACCTCTCCGGAGTGGAAGCGGTCGAAAACATGATGCACCGCCTTCTCAGGGAAGCAGCTCCGGGTGATCGTTTCCTCGTAGGTGTGACCGAAGACGTGCACGAAGACGCGTGGCGAAAAACGTTTCCTGCAATGGCAAGGATTCTCAACGAATCGGGAAGGTTGCCACTGGAACGGTGAAACACATCCCGGAGTTCGGTCAGGCCAAGGCGCCTTCAAGCCTGTCCGCGGGGGCACCAGTCAACGGCTTTCGTACTCGCCGATCGATCGGTTCGCGAGCCTCTTTTCTCGCCGCGCCTGGGCGTCCCTCGACCGTCGTTCCTGCTCGGGTGTTTCACACAGAACAGCGGGAACCTCCACAGGGCGCCGCTTCTCATCGAGGGCCACGTACGTCAGGTAGGCAGTGGCGGCATGGCGCGTCTCGCCGGTAAGCGGGTTCTCCCCATCGACCCGCACTCCCACTTCCATGGACGAATGCCAGGCGTGATTGACCTGAGCCTTGAGGTGTACCACGCAGCCGACGGTGATCGGGGCACGAAAGTGGAGCATGTCGATGGAAGCAGTGACCACGACTCTTCTCGCGTGGCGTTGCGCCGCAATGGCGGCACAGATATCGATCCATGACATAATGACGCCCCCGAAAACGGTTCCCAGGGGATTTGCGTGGCTCGGTAGCACGAGTTCCGTCATGGTGACTGAGGAATCAGAAACGGGTTTGGGATCCATGCAATGGTTCCGTGGAAACAGGTTTGCCGGCGCGTGACGTATTTCAGTATCGTTGAAATTGCGTGTTTGTGGAACAGATGCCAAGGCACCAACGGTAGCACGGCCGCCGCGGGCTCTTCTGTTTTGCTGATTTTTGTCCGGCGCTGGCGTTTGCTCCGGTGTTCACGGCAACCGGAGTGAACCGGCTACGCACCGGCACCGAGGTTGAACAATCGCGGAGAAACAGATGCAGAGGATCGGTGTGATGACGTCGGGAGGTGACGCTCCCGGGATGAACGCAAACGTACGCGCAGTCGTCAGAACTGGAATATTCAGAGGCGTTCAGGTATTCGGAATCCGGGACGGATTCGCCGGGCTTATTTCCGACGAGATCATCCCGATGACGTCGCCGTCCGTCGGTGGCATAGTCGGCAGAGGTGGTACGATACTTGGAACTGCCCGTTGTGAGGAGTTTCGCGATCCCGCCGGCCGCGCGAAAGCCGCGGGAACATTGCGCAAGCATGGCATCGAAGGGATCGTGGTCTGTGGCGGAGACGGGAGTTTCCGCGGTGCTCATCTCCTGTGGAAAGAGCACAACATTCCCGTTATATGTACGCCGGGAACAATAGACAACGATCTCGCGGGAACTGACTACACCATCGGGTTCGACACTGCAGTGAACACCGCGCTGGAGGCGATAGACAGGATACGCGATACTGCCGAGGCTCACCGGCGGACCTTCATAGTTGAAGTGATGGGTAGACACTCCGGGTTCATAGCGCTGGCCACAGCGATCGGTGGAGGTGCGGATGCGGTGCTTGTTCCCGAGATCCCTCCGGACATCCCGCGGATTGTCTCGATGGTTGAAAGACGTTTTGCCGCCGGCAAGCGTTTTTCGTTGATCGTCGTCGCGGAGGGAGTCGTAATCGATGATTTCCCGGGAGCGGGAAGTCTGGCGCACATCCTGAAAAAGCACGGGCTTGACTGCCGCGTTTCCATCCTTGGTCATCAGCAGCGAGGCGGCGCACCTACTGCGTTGGATCGCGAATTCGCGTCTCTGCTCGGAAAAGAAGCTGTGGAGGAACTTCTGCGCGGGGGAACGGACAGAATGGCGGGAATAGTCGGGAAACGCGTGGAATTCTGTGACTTGGAGTTCTCGTGGCGCGAAAAGAAACCGATTGACATGGAGGTGTACCGGTTTATCAGCGAAGCCGCGATTTGACGTCGGCCGTTGAGGTTACTCTCGCAGCCTTCCTCAAGACTGCCCGTGCCGCGAATCGAGACCCTTCGCGCAGTTTGCGATGGGTGTGCCGGTTCCCGTATAATACTTCACGACGTTGGATACAGGGTTCCTTGCGTTCCGTTTCTTCTGCGGACCGTTTTCGCGGAAACAAGCCGGGGTAAAAAGAGATCGGGAAATGGCGCGGCGAATAACGATTGCGGACATTGCGCGTTATGCGGGCGTATCCCCCGCGACGGTTTCCCTGGTTCTGAACGGGAAATACACGCAGGGGCAGACTGCAAGGGGAACCGCCGAACGAGTGTGGGAAGCCGCCAGAGTCCTGGGTTACCGAGGACGCATAAGGATGCGCCCGGAACCCGGCGCGCCCGCCATAGGCCTGCTGATTGCCGATAGAGAGTCCTTTTTCACAACCTATTATGGCCCGCGGCTTCTCAAGGGAATGTGGCACGTCGCAGATGAGTACAACGCCCATCTGTTTCTGTTCAGCGATCGGATGGAAGGGCAGCCTGTAACCTTCGATTACCTGAGAAAGGAACTGGAATCCCGCCGCGTGAATGACCTTGTCGTGAATGTGAACAACAACCTGAGCGAGTCGTTGCTTGACACGGTGGAGGCGCTCGCGATAGGGGGCACGCGGATCGTGGCTCTGTGGCGGAGGCCGAAGTCGTGGTTTGCGCCGTGCGTGGCTCCTGACGACGAGAACGCCGCGCTACTCATGCTGTCTCACCTTTTCGAGCTCGGACACCGCCGTGTGGCGCTCGTTGCGACTGAACCGGACGAGCGCACGTTGCTCATCACCGGAAGGTTCGCCGCCGCGGCGCGGGAGATGGGTGTGGACCTGGCTTTCGGCGAAGCTCTTTTTGAAAACGGCGGCAAGTGGGGCGTTCTCGACGACGACCAGGCAGTTGCCCGATTGCTGGGCTGTTCTTCTCCTCCGACGGCCATTGCTACCCTGTACGATGGTCGCGCGGTTGGGGTAACAAAGGCGTTGGGGTCTCTCGGTTATCGTGTTCCGGATGACATCTCTCTGATCGCGTACGGAAATATGCCGGAAAACCGACCTACTCCTTACCTGATTACGATGGTCCAATCCCCGATCGAGCAGATCGGGGAGACCGCAGTACGCCTTTTGGTGGATCCGGAATCCTCGTATTCGGCATGTTGCGCCGGGCCTCCAATCAGACTCCCAGTCGCACTCCGGGTGGGCGCCACCACGGGGCCGGCAAGCAAGGCCGGTCCGTACTCCCGTTCACGCGTTCTTCGCTCTTTCTGACCCGGGCAGGTTCCTTCCGGGTTTCCCAGTTTTTCTGCCACGTATTTCGTTCGGAGAACAAGACCGTGAATTCGCTCAGAGCAGTATGGATGGCGATCGCCGCCGTGTTTCTCGCAAATGCGGCAGATTCACGAGAATCAGCAACAATACGCATCACGGTTGGCCCGGATCGGTCGGACTGGCCTCATGCGCCGGTGGCGATTCGCCTGGATAGCATCCTGTCAAGAAATGGATGGAAGTCGCCGCTGGGCAACTCGCTGATTCGAGTGCGCGAATCAGCGAACGCTCGTTTGGTCCCGAGCAGGGCAGGGTGGAACCACAGCGGCGAGTGCCCCGGGCTTCTTCTCTTCTCGAAAACGGGCCCGGGGCGACGGGAATACGTGATTGCGGTGACATCCGACGAAGCGACTCCCGCGGGGGAAAGGATTCCCGTTGTCGGTTTTGGTGAGCCTCTGACGCACGGCGTGACAGGGATTGTGTCGGGCATAGACGGCAGTTTCAACAGCAATCTCGCTGTTGCAGACTGGGACGGAGACGGAGATCTGGATTTCTTCGTAGCGCAAGGCCAGGGCGGGGGCGCCAACTGGACCATGCACGGCCTTCTGTATTACGAGAATGTGGGTACCTCTCGCTCACCGCTCATGGCGAAACCTCGAAGGCTTTTGGAAAGCACCTCCTTGCCCCTGGTGGCAGACTGGAACGGGGACGGCTTTCTCGATATCTGCCAGGGTGGGTTGGTGTACCACAATCTCGGGCCCGAGGGTGCTTTTTCCTTCGCGCCTCCAGAATCCCTTGGAAGCATGCCCCGCGTGAATGCGTTGGTCGACTGGAATGGCGATGGCCTGATCGATATCGTTCGAAGCGAGAGTACCGGCGGCGGGGATCCGTCGCCCTCCATCTGGAGCAAAGATTCGTCCGGGTCGCCCTATACCAAAGAGGGTGTGTGGCGTGGTTATACCGGGCACGGACGGATCATTCTCCACAGGAACACCGGAAGTGCCTCCCATCCGAGGTTTTCCGCGATGCCGGAAACGTTACGCGCGGGAGGGGAGTGGTTGGATGTTCCGGGAGGTGGTATGCCTGCCTTCGGTGATATGGACGGAGACGGGGACGATGATCTGCTTGTCGGGACTACTCACGATTTGTTCTACTTCGAAAACTCAGGCACTCGAGTCGCCCCGGTGTATCGTCGCGGCGCCCCTCTGGACATCGGGCTGGAAGAGATTTACGTGAGGCCGGTGGTTGCCGACATGAACGGGGACGGAATGCCGGACGTGCTGATTGCGCAGGAAAACGGCGACATCAAAGTGGTCGAAAACCTTGGGCGGCACGATCATGAAGACAGGCCACGATTCGGCGTACCCTCTCGAATTCAACAGCGGGACCCACTGATAGACGCGGGGAGCGTGGGAGCCTTTGATGTTGCCGACGTGAACGAAGATGGACGACCGGACATAATTGCTTCAAACTCGTACGGAGAAGTATGGCAATGGTTCTCGGCATCTCCTGATTGCTCCTGGGTGTTCGGTGCGGGAACACGCGTGCGGGCCGGAGGGAAGCTCATACGGATATTCGCCGGAGCCTCGGGAAGTATACAGGGGCCGGGAGAGGCACGGTACGGATACGGGGCTCCGGAAGTGGCGGATTGGAACGGGGACGGCGCGCTGGATCTCATACTTGCTGACGTGTGGGGGAAACACACACTTTACTGCGGACTGGGCGCTGATTTGCGACGGACGG
>JAKPPK010000053.1 GCA_029547385.1 Candidatus Latescibacterota bacterium | reverse complement strand
GCGGGAAGCTGCTCGCCGAACAGGACGACTCCCGGTCGAATCACCGCGCCGCATGAGGGGCAGGATGGCGGCAGTTCCAGGCCGGAATAGTCGGGCACACGCGTGCGGTACGAACAGCGCGTGCAGCGCAGGTCGTGCAGGTTGCCGTGGATTGGAATCACGTTGGTGCTGCCCGCCGCGGCGTGGAATCCGTCCACGTTCTGCGTCAGGACGCACACGCGATCGAACAGCGGTTCCATCTCCGCGATGACTTCGTGCGCGCGGTTGGGGGTGCGGCCACGCGAGGCAGACTCGATCCTCGCGATGTACTTCCATGTCACCTCAGGGCGTTTTCGAAATGTGTCGGCGGAGAGCGCTGATTCGATGGGTATTCCGTCTTCGGTGGTACACCCGTCGTAGATTCCTCCGCGGCCACGATATGTTGGCAGGCCTGAGTCCGCGCTTATTCCGGCTCCCGTGATGAAGAGAACGGAGCGGGAGGTTCGCAGCAGGCGAGCCACCCGTTCAATGTCGTCCAGAACGGCTTGGTGTTCTGGTAACCCGTTGTCGTAATGCTGTCGTTTGTGTTCTTCGGTTCTCTGAGCCACTATTTCCAGACCTCGTCAATAACCTTTCTTGTCAGAGCAACCCAGCGTCGCACGCGCCTCGGATCACTCTGAACCGTTTCGACGTCCTTGAGCGTGATGTCCACGTGGCAATCGCGGCACGCTTCGAGGTCCTTCGTCAGGATGGCGCGCACCCGGTCTTCCGCAAGTCCGTATCCCACCATGTCGCTGGGGCTGGGGCGGTAACTCACGACGTAGTCCCGACCAATCTGCTCCGCGCAGGCCTTCACATCCGCAAAAGGGGAAACCGCGATGCGGCGCAGGTTCGGAATCTGGCGGAGCATGTCGATTTTGTGGGTAAGGTCCTCGCAGCAGCCGTACGCGACCAGCCCGAAATGTTTGAGGATGGGCAACTGGTACTGCAACAAAAACTCGTCGTGCATCGCCGGGGACACCGCAGTGAACTCTTGCGCCGCCATGTATCCCCAGAGGCGAGAACGCTTCACACCGTTGGCGTTCGCCGCGGGGTCGGGCAATTCCTCGGCGTAGGGCATCGCCTGGTTCTGATGCGCCGAAAGGCCCCAGTCTCCCGCTGCTTCCGCCTCCTCATGCGTTTTCAGGATTCCATCCGACATGAACTGCACGAGGCGGTGAAGGCCTTCGGGGTTATCTACCATGTCCACCATGAAATGCTCGATGCCGCGGAGATACCCGAGGTCGGTGGAAATGTCGCCCGACCACATCCGGTACGCCGGTGCTCTATCCACGTTTATGGTGATTATGTCGCCAATTGCGTCCGCGAGTTGCTCATACCGGCGTGCCGTGCACTCTTCATCGATGGAATGGACCGGTATACGGAGCCGGGATACGTCTTCGAGACTCTTCAGCGGGTACTCCAGCTTGAACGAACCCCTCGGTTCGTTCGAGAAATGTCGTTCCCCCGACACCCCCCAGCCGGTGCACCGGTGACACGCAATGAGAGTCACCCATGGTTCGAACACGGAATCATCGTCCAGCGTGCTCCAGAAAAGCTTTTGGCGGAATACGTCCTCGAAATGCCGCAGGAAAGAGTCGCTGATGACGCACCGGGAGCCGGGCATCTCGCTCCACGCGAATGCCCGGACGTATATCAACGGACGCGTGGGCTTGAGGCTGTTGTGTGTTCTCCACAACGCGCGCCGGATATCCTGTTCCGGCCGCGAGCACACCTCCACGTAGCGCCGTGCCAGATCGCGGAGAGTCGCTATTTCGTGGTTCACGTGAGAACCTTCAGGAACGGAGATGTGTCTCTCGCCGAGCCCTCCTGGTGGGTTCACATCAATCCGTGGCGGCTGAGACGGCATTGAGAAGACTGAGATGAGCCGCCGCGAAATGCTGCGGGTTCTCGTCCGCATCCCTGAACCCCCGGAAGCACGAGGACAGAATCTTCAGGGCGGACTCAGGGTCGACTTCCTTCAGTTGCCGTAACAGCTCGTAGTCCTCAATTCCCGCGGCCTGCGCTTCGAGTCGTACGCTGCCCCAGGGGCCGTCGTCCCCGGGATACACGTTGTGAGTGTCACCCGGCGGAAGGTTGTTCCCGCCGCCGTGATCC
>JAKPPK010000040.1 GCA_029547385.1 Candidatus Latescibacterota bacterium | reverse complement strand
AGAGCCAGCGCTGCGTCAAGCGGCAGCGTCTGGTCGTCAAGCGCGTGAACGATTTCCTCGAGGCGCTTTACGGCCTGTTCGAAGTTCAAAGGTTTTTCCGTTTCCGTCACGGCAACACCTCGGGGCATAACGGCGGGCAACCCGGCAAAGGCCGCCCAGGATGGGTGATTTGTTAACGTAAATGTACAACCGCAGCTGTCCAACGGCGAGGACAAGTCGTCCAAGTCGTTGGGCACTTCGAAACGGCCTCCGAGGAAGCACTCAGTGTGTCGCTTTGCCCGGGGTGTCCCACGGTTCTTCGGGAACACCGGCGCGAACGTTTGCCCACCGCGCATAGGCAAAAAGGAGATCAGAAAGGCGATTTATGAACGGAAGTGTATTTTTTGGAAGTTCCCCTTCAGTTCCGAGCCTCACAATTGCACGCTCTGCTCTCCTGCACACAGCTCGAGCGACCTGCAGGGCACACGCGGCCGAAGACCCGGCAGGAAGGACGAAGGAACGCAGAGGTGGACAACAACCGTCCGCTTTGTCCGTTTCCTCTTCCAATGCACGAATCTTCCCTTCCGCCAATCCCGCTCCCGCGTCCACCGGGTTGGCAATTCCCGCGGTCAATTCCATGATGGTTGACTGAACGCCGGCAAGAAAGCGGTCCATGTCGCTGTGTTCCAGAAGGCTCCGCGCAACACCGATGTGCGCATTCAGCTCATCCAACGTGCCGCACGCCTCCACACGAACATCGTCTTTCGGCACTGCGGAACCGTCCGCCAGTCTGGTTCTCCCCCCGTCCCCGGATCGCGTGTAAAGCCTTGCCATATTGTCCTCATTATCCCTGACTAACCAAGCCGCAACGCGTCCGGCCGGTGTACCTCGCCGAAAACCTCGGGGTAAAGAATGGAGGCGATGAGCTCCAGGCTGTCGATCACACGATCATCCGGCTGGAAGAAAAATCGTGTGCCATCCACGGCATACACGTCCCCGGAAACTACGGCCGAAATGGACGACCACCCTTCTCGTTTGCGCAGCAACTCGGTTTCATTCGCCGCTGCTTCCAGCGCGAATCCGGCGGGCGAAACAATGATCACTTCCGGGTTCGCGTTCAGCACCTGTTCCCACGGCGTGGGTACCGCCGGTCTCTGGGGTGACCCCAGCAGGGGAATCCCGCCGGCAGCGTCCACCAGTTCCGGCAGCCAGAGCCCGCATGCGGTGGGAGGGTCTACCCATTCCAACAGAAGAACCCTTCTCCGTTTTCCACGGGCCACACCCGCCGCAAGGCGCATGACTTTCATCATGCGCTGCTTTAGTGTCGAAAGAAACGTCTCAGCTTCCGGTTTCCTGTTAGCAACCTCGCCTATTCGTCGGATATCTGCCATAACCTCGCCGAGGCTGTGTGGCTGGATCATAATTGCCCGAGGGTTACCGGAGATACCGGCCAGCGTCCCCTCGTTCGAGTTGGTACCCGGTACGCAGAGTTCGCACGCCCCCTGGAGAAAGACAACGTCCGGCGCGCATTCCTCCAGTTTCGCCTCGTCAATGGTGAACAGGCCCTGAGCCTGATGCCCCAACATCCTGAGGAACGCAGCGATTTGTTCGCTCGTGTAACCCGAGGTCGCGAACATGTCGTGCGACACAACTGGTTTGAATTGCCCTTCCGGTTGGGGACACGCGTAGGTAACCCCTACTATGTCATCCCCCGCGCCAAGCGCATACAGAACGCGCGTGACACTGGGCAATAACGATACAATGCGCATTTCATTTGCTCCGTGATTTCGGCTCGAAACTCCAATCCAGAAAGACGTTCAGATTACACATCGAGAACCAGTTCTTCCAAGACCGGTGCGTGAAAACAGGTACCGTAATATATTCACCATTGCGCTTGCATTTGGCATTCAGGAGCACCCGGCAATGGTGACGAATACTGACACGTGTTTGCGGAATGAGGAGGCGCGCCATGAGAATTGGTGTCCCCAAAGAGATCAAACCCGACGAAAGCCGGGTGGCGTTACTTCCCTCCGGAGTACACCAGATGGTGGAAGCCGGACACGAGCTTTTCGTTGAAACGAATGCGGGGAGGGAAAGCGGCTATTCTGACAGCGACTACCAGGCGGCCGGCGCAACTGTTGTAGGACACGCTTCCGAGGTTTTCGGGCACGCGGACCTCATCCTGAAAGTCAAAGAGCCGCAGCAGGAGGAAATCCGCCTCATCCGGCAGGGGCAGGTGGTGTTTACCTACTTCCACTTCGCCGCAGACCGCCATCTCGTGGACGCGATGGTTCTCAGCGGCGCAGTGGCAATCGCGTACGAAACAGTTCAAACCGAGGACGCGGAACTGCCGCTTCTTATTCCGATGAGTGAAATAGCAGGACGGATGGCAATCCAGCAGGGCGCGAAGTACCTCGAGCGCCGCATGGGCGGTAGCGGCGTCTTGTTGAGTGGCGTGCCCGGTGTCGCGCCGGCAAATGTTGTCATTCTGGGCGGCGGCGTTGTCGGTTCCAACGCCGCCGTGATTGCGGCCGGGATGGGAGCCGACGTGTTCATTCTGGATACCAATCTCCGCCGGTTGCGACATCTTGACGAGGTAATGCCGCCGAACGTTCGAACAATAATGTCGAACCACTACAACATTCGAAAGCTCCTTCCCATCGCTGACCTCGTGGTGGGGTGCGTGCTCATTCCGGGCGCAAAGGCTCCGAAGCTTGTCACCAGGGAGATGCTGTCGCTCATGAAGCCACGCTCAGTTATCGTGGATGTGGCGATTGATCAGGGGGGCTGTTTTGAGACGTCCCACCCGACCACACACGAGGATCCCGTTTTTGTGGTTGACGACATCGTTCATTACGCAGTGACGAACATGCCCGGGACCGTGCCAAGGACCTCCACGATAGCCCTGACAAATGCAACGTTGCCGTACGCCCTGAAAATCGCTAACGACGGATGGAAAGCGGCCGCAGCCAGCAGTAGCGCCATCCGCAGTGGCCTTAACATCGTGGAAGGCAAGGTGGTCCATCCCGCGGTTGCCAACGCATTCGGACTCGAATGCGCCGAGTGGAGCCCCTGAAACCCAACGGTTTGGTCAGGACCGGACCCGGCGTACCTTTTTGCCAGACGAACACGGTTCTCCGGATCTGGTGAATGCGCGATACGACTTCTTCTGAATCTCTCGACATACATTCCCGTTCCGTCGCGCAGCGAAGGCTCATCGCAGAGGGTATCTTCGCGTCCGGCCAGGAAAACATTTCCGGCGGCGTGATCCTTCTTGTGTACGCCCTTGCGCTGGGCGCGAACACCTTCCAGATCGGCCTCATCTCTACCGCCGGGATGCTTGGAACGGCGCTGCAACTTGTGGCGGACCGTCTCCTGAAAATCGCAGGCAGCAGGAGGCGAGTAGGCTGCGCGGCGACCGCGTTGCTGGGAGCTGGACGGCTTTCGATCGCGTTGCTCCCGTATGCGACTGTATGGATTGCCGCACAATACCTCGCATGGGGTCTGCTTGCCGGTCTGGTCGTCATCAGCGGCGTTGCTCAGGTTATCGAAGTCGTCCGCCTCTCGTGGATTTCGGAGGTCGTTCCGGAGAACGAACGAGGACGATTCCTCGGCGAACGTCAACTCGTCGTGCAGCTGATCGGAAGCGTGATCGCCATTTGCGCCGCTGGCTTCCTCGACTGGCAGAAGGGAATTGACGCCGCGCGCGGGTTGGTCGTGTGCCAGGCCTATTTCGCGATAGCTGCGTTTCTGGCCGTTGGCAGCATTGCGGCGTTTCTCATGATGCCCGAGCCTCCGCTGCGAATCAGAAATGGGAACGGCGGGTGGCACGTCATCGTTGCCCCGTTCAGAGACGCGAAGTTCTTCCCGCTCATGGTCTACTCCGTGACGTGGAATTTCGCGGTCGGATTCGCCGCTCCATTCTTCAACCTGTACCTCATTCAGGTGCTGCAGATGCCGGTGAGCGCCGTGGCCGCGTTCAATTTCGCGTCGCAGTTCTTCTCCCTTTACTGCGTGCGTTTGTGGGGGCGCCTTGTCGATCGGTTCGGGAGCCTTCCCGTCCTGCGCATTGGTGTGTTTGGCAAGGGGCTATATCCCGTCGCATGGTTTCTTCTCTGGCCGACGCCGGAGACGTACTCAACCACGCTCCTGTATTTTCTGACCGCATGCGTGTTCCTTTTCAATGTGCTCAACTCCGCGAACGCCGTTTCCACAGTGAGTCTCGCGATGAGGCTCATGCCGAAGGATCAGGGAACCAGTTACCTTGCGACGTTCCGGACTTTCGCCAACTGGGTACACGCGGTCAGTCCTGCGCTCGCCGGGATCATCTCCACGGGGCTCCAGGGAATCGGCTGGTCCCTGCAGTTCAGTATATTCCTTCTGTTCGCGATTTCTGCCATCGGTCGGTTCGCTGCGCTGTGGACCCTCCGGTTTGTGCACGAACCGGACGCAAGAAAAGTCTCGCGCGTTTTCGCTGCACTGAAACGCGTTCCAGGTTTTTCCTTTTCGCACGGCATAATGCCATGGTTCCGCTTCTGGGGGGGACCCTTCTGGGCGGGTTTCACCGTGGTCAAGATTCGGATGGGGCGCATGGTTTCGACATGGCGAGGTGCGTGGCCCGGACAGGACAACGGGTAACAGGGTTATGACCGTCGCCAGCGCGGAGGGAAAGTGCCATGGAAACTTACGTTGAACTCGGGCGGGCAATCCCCGTGATGGGCACCTTTGACGTTGTGGTTGTCGGCGGAGGGTGTGCAGGTTTCGCCGCAGCCGTGGCGAGTGCAAGGTGCGGCGCGCAGACTCTTGTTATTGAGCGTTTTCCGTATTTCGGTGGGACCGCTACCGCGTCGCTCATGGCGAATATCAATGGTTTCCGGAACCAGGTGGAACCGGATTCAGTGCAGACGGTCAAAGGGATTCCGGCTGAGGTTATCCGGGACCTGCACGAGCTCGGCGGGTTGGGCAAAAGCCCGTATCCGCAGAAGGAATACCCGATAGAGAAAGGAACGCTTTCCTACTCGTACGCAATAGACACCGAGGCGTTCAAATACGTGACGCTGCGAAAAGCAGTAGAAGCAGGAGTTCGTATCCTTTTTCACACGTTCTTCGTAGATGCGATCAAGGAAGCGAACTCCGTCCGTGGCGTAATAGTTGAAAACAAGTCGGGAAGGCAGGCGATCTTCGCGCGGGTAGTGGTTGATGCAAGCGGCGACGCAGACGTGGCGGCGCGAGCAGGTGCCCAATTCTGGCAGACGAAGCAATCAGAAAACAAACGTCTGACTGACCAACTGATGTACCGCATCGGCGGAGTCTCAGAGGCGAGCGATATCGGTGGTTGCAGAGCGCGCAACGGCGTTACTGTGTGGGGACCGGGGTCCTTTGTTCAGGATGGCACGGACGCAGAGGAGGTCACCCGTTCAGAGATTTCGGCTCGGCTGGCCGTGTGGGAGCATTTTCAGACGCTCAAAGCCAAACATACCGGAATGGAAGCAGCCTACGTCGCCGAAACCCCGCCGTTGATTGGAATCAGGCAGACCCGGTTCGTGCGCGGGTTGTATTCCCTCACGGCAGATGATGCCATATCAGGGCGCAGATTCGATGACGTGGTGGCCATCAGTTCGTGCCCGATAATAAGTTATTACGGGTACAGGCGTTATCTTGAACACGAAGGATTTGACATTCCGTTCCGTTGTCTGGTACCTCTTGAGCTCGATGGGCTGCTGATTGCCGGCCGGTGCATTTCCTCCGAACAGGAGCCTTACGAATCCTTCCGGGCGATGGCACCGATCATGGCGATCGGCCAGGCCGCCGGAGCCGCGGCTGCCCTGGCGTCCAAGTCATCCGTCAAAGTGAGAGACGTCGAGATCAGCAGACTTCAATCGTTACTCGTGGAACAGGGAGCGGAATTGCGGCTTGCATGATCGCAACCGAAGGTTTTCGGTGAAGCGAACGAACAACGAAGGATCGCACGATGAACCATCATCGGCCAAAAAGAGCATTCGAACGGGCCGAATTCCTTTCCAGCGCTGAAGGCCGCGGAATCAGGATTCTGAGCGAGTACCTTGAACCGGAGCAAAGGCTGAACGCGCTGCGTATCTGGCACACGGCGGTGTTCTTCGGTTCCGCGAGACTGTGCGACCGAGAAACAGCCGCGAGGCAGCTTGCCGAGCTGGAGAGGCGCAACGCCGCAGAGGACGAGATCGCGGCCGCCCGAGTTGACCTGGAAATGTCCCGTTACTACGAGGACGCTCGTGCGCTGGCCGCGATGATCACGAACTGGTCGAGTACACTCCCGGAGGAAGAACGCCTGTACGTCTGCTCCGGCGGAGGCGGCGGAATCATGGAAGCCGCTAACAGGGGAGCCTCTGAGGCCGGTGGACGAACAGTCGCGCTCAACATTCAGCTCCCTTTCGAGCAGGTTGCCAACCCGTACACACAGGAAGAGCTGACGTTCGATTTCCACTACTTCTTCATGCGCAAATTCTGGTTCGTGTACCGCGCGAAAGTCATAATCGTGTTTCCCGGAGGCTTTGGAACGCTCGACGAGTTGCTTGAATCTCTCACGTTGACCCAGACCGGACGGGTGGAAAAACGCATGCCCATCGTGATTTATGGCAAGGAATTCTGGAACAGCGTGATCAACTTCTCGGTCCTTGCCGAGAAACGAGTCATCTCGCCCTCCGATCTCGAGCTTTTCCATTTTTCCGATACCCCGGAAGACGCGTTCGCGCACGTGTGCGAAAAACTCAGTTTCGATGCCGGCACCTGAGACGACTGAAAACCGCGTGGAACGGGTGAGGCAATCGAGCACCGACCGAAAGGAAGGCAATATGCCCCGGGCGAACTCTGAAGCTGTTCGGGAACGACAGGCACGAGCCAAGTGGTACGCAGCCAGACGGGTGGACTACCCGCGCAAAGTGATGGACCTCTGGAAAGGGGTCATGCGGGAACGGTTCCTGCGGACCCGCGAGCTTGCGAATTTCCGAGGCTTTCGTGGTGACTTCCATACCCACTCTAACCACTCCGACGGGGCGGGAACAGTGGCTGAGCTCGCGCATTTCCGCGATGCGGCCGGCCTTGATTTTCTCTTTGTCACCGACCATTCCGGCCTTTCCCAGAAACGCGACTGCCTCAGATTTGAGCGGATGTGGTGGGGGCAGGAACCCGGAACACAGCATCACCATCTCGGCATTCTTGGGCTGACAAGGAAATTCGTTCCGGCAAAGGACCTGATGCGTGATTATGCTGCCATCAAGCGGCGTGGCGGCATTCCATTCATCCCCCACCCGTGCGGCTGGTTTCCCACCACACGTTACACCGAGGAACAGATCGCCGCGCTGGATACGCTGGATGACGCCTTCATCATGGAGATCGTGAACGGCGCCAACCAGATTTTCGACTGCTGGGACGTAACCGACGCACAATCGGTAGAGCTCTGGGATAGGCTCCTGTGTGCCGGGAAGCGTGTCACAGCGCTTGGCAACACGGATGCGCATCTTGCGGAGGCGATTGGTGACATTTGGACTGGGGTGCTTGCCGGGGAGTGTACGCACACAGCGATTCTTGACGCCCTGCGCATGGGACGCGTGTTCGTGTCCGACGCCCCTGTAATCGATATCTCTGTTCAATGTGACGGTTCTGAACCCGTCGGAATGGGGGGAACACTCTTCGTCCCTCCTTCAAAGCGCAATTCGCCGCTGGTCGTGCGGATTCTCGCCGCAGACAGCGCAGGACTTGCTTCGGTTTCTCTCGTGGGTGGCGGCATGGTCCTGGAATCGTGGAACGTGGCTGACAAGGCCGTTCTGAGCGTTTCGTTCGTTGTGCCAACCCGCCAGGAGCCGGTATATTTTCGGTGTGAATGCCGGTCAACCGATGGGCGGCGCGCATTCAGCAACCCTGTGTACGTGGTAAGAAAAACCGAATAAAGCCTTTCGATGCGAAAATACTGGAACCCGTTCAAACCTCCGGTCAAGCGCCGCAAACCTATCGAACGCTCCTCGCGGCGAAGCGCCAGCTTCGACCCGAAAAACCAGCCGAAGAGAACCGCCGACCTTTTGCGTCTGGAAAAGGAGTACATCCGGCCATACTGGGGCCGAATGGTACTGGCGATTCTGATCAGCACGGTCAGTTCCATCACGCCGTTCGCGTTCGGTTACACCGCGCGTTTCATCGTTGACAGAATCCTCGAACTTCACCGGTGGAAGGGTTCTGCGATAATCCATGTTCCGGCTGCCGAAATGCCGGAAAAAATGAAACTGCTCTTCATCGTTCTTGCGGCGAATCTTGGCCTGCACCTGCTCGCCATCGTATGTAGCTGGATATTCCATTACAACGCGGTGCTTGTAGCGCAACGCATAGTGTTCACTCTCCGAAAACAGCTCTACGAAAAACTCCAGAAGCTGCAGATCACCTATTTCGACCAGAGAATCACCGGGAAAATCATGGCACGCGTTCTGGATGATGTGTCGGTCATCCAGGGGAATGTCACCAGCACGTTCGTAAGCATCGTCACCAATGTCATGATGTTCCTCGTGGGTGTTGTCATCCTTTTTTCGATCAACGCGAAACTCGCGGCCATCGCAATAATCATCGTACCTACCTGGGCAATCGTCTATCGGTTTTTTCACAAAGCCATTATCCAGAACCACCGTCATCTCCGCGAAAAGAACTCGGAGATTTACGGGGTCGTTGAAGAGAAAATCAGCGCGATTCGCGTGGTGAAAGCGTTCGCGGCCGAAAGGCGAGAAGACAGGCGTTATATGCACCTTGCCGCGGATTTCGTCCGGCTTGGGGTGCGGCAGACAAAGCTTTCGAACGGTCTCACCTTCCTTGCAAGCCTTATCAGCGTGTTCGGCACATCCCTGATTCTGTATCTTGGGGCGCTTTACGTTCGCGACCGCGTGATAACCGTGGGAGACCTTCTGTATTTCCACAGTTCGGTTGCCAATCTTTTCAGCCCCGTTGTCGTCCTGACAGGGCTCAACGCAACCGTCCAGTGGGTGCTGGTTGTGCTGAGGAGAGTGTTTGATATCCTCGATGAACCAATTACCACCTCTGATCCCCCCAATCCCGTCCCGCTGACCAGTGTCCGCGGTGAGGTCGAATTCGATCACGTGAGCCTGCGCTATCCCAACGCCACCACAAATGCGCTCACAGACATCAATCTGAAGGTTCCCGCAGGTACCACTGTTGCCGTTATGGGCCCGTCCGGGTCTGGCAAGAGCTCCATGATGAACCTGATAATGCGGTTCTATGAACCGACTGAAGGACACCTGCGCATTGACGGTATCGACGTGCGGGACGTTGCGTTGCGTGACCTGCGAAAGCATATCAGTATCGTTCCACAGGAGATCACCATTTTCACAGGTACGATCGCTGAAAACATCATGTACGGCAGGTTTGATGCGAAGCCGGCGCAGGTAATTCAGGCGGCGAAAGAGGCCGAACTTCACAACTTCATCATGTCAATGCCGGAGAAGTACGAAACATACGTCGGAGAACACGGAACCAGCCTTTCGGGAGGGCAGAGGCAGCGCCTTGCGATCGCCATGTCGCTGCTGACGGACCCGAAGATCCTCATTCTCGACGACAGCACGTCGGCGCTGGACGCGGAAACTGAAAGCCGCCTTCGAGCCACGCTGAAACGCGTCATGAAGAACCGCACGTCGTTTGTGATCACGCACCGCATCGCCACTGCGCGCGACGCAGACATGATCGTGGTCCTGGAAAACGGCAGAATCGCTGAAGTGGGAACACACGAGGAGTTGATCGAACGGGAAGGCGCTTATTGCCGAATTGTTGAGCTGCAACAACGCGGGGCCGTACTGATCGAGGAGGACTCTCCTGCTCTCAGTTGACCGGCGCCGGCGCGACGGCCTTTCGATTTGCCAGAACGACTCCGAATATTACCAGCGCTGCGCCCGCCACCAGCCACCACGATACGCGCTCATCCAGGTACAACCATCCCCAGGCGATGCCAAGCACGGGAATAAGATACAGGAACACGGCTACTTTCGTCGCTTCCATCACCTGCAGCGCCTTCGTCCAGAGAAGATACGCGGCGGCGGTACACCCCAGGCCAAGAAAAAGGTCTGCGGCCCAGAATCCTGCCGGGAGCGCGGCAGCTTTGTGGACCAGATCTGCGTCCGCCCCCACGAGGAGAGGCACGGTGCCAAGAATAATGGTGAACGCGGTGGTGTTCAACGCGCCATACTTCCGGGAAAGCGGGCGACTCAGTGTGGTATGTATTGACGCAAAGAAGGGGGAAAGGAGGAGAACCAGTGCGCCGGAAACATACCTCAGATCAACGTCCTTGCCTCCCCCGAAACGGATGCACGCGTACAAGCCCGCAAAAGCGATAACTACGCCGGAAATCTGCCACAAGGCGGGACGTTCACGAATGAGCAGCGCCGCCATGACCAGCGTGAACACCGGAGAGGACCCTATAACAAGGCTCACCGTTCCGCTGGGTATGACTTGCGAACCCATGTTAAGGGAGAGATGGTATCCAGTTACCGCGGCGGCTCCAAGCAAAAGGAACCGCACGCCGTCGTCCCGCAGAATCCGACGTAGGTCGCGTAAGGACCTGCGGGCAGCGAGATACACGCAGAACACAAGAGCTGCCGGCACGTGCCGGAGCACCAGAAGCTCCCACGGGCTGACGTAACGAAGGCAATACTTGATCGCCACGAACGCATGCGACCATGTAAGAACTGTCACAAGAACGTAGACGTATACGCGAAAACGGGAAGGCATTCGGGGGTTCCCGGTGGGTTGTCGTACGGCGAACAAATCTGTTTGAAAATCTACGGAGCTCCGCTGGTGTCCCCAAATGCTTCTCGGGTCGCTTGCACTGACCCGTTTGCGCTGCGATACTTGACAAGAATAGTTCTCACACCCGCATTAAAAGGAGATTGCCATGCCTCGGAAGAGCACACGGTTGCCTAACATCGTCTTTTTCGGTGTGGACAGCCTGCGGTCGGATCACATGAGTGCGTACGATTACCATCGTTTGACCACGCCCCACATCGATCGGCTCGCCGACGAGGGTGTTCTCTTCGAGAAGATGTTCAGCCCGAACA
>JAKPPK010000570.1 GCA_029547385.1 Candidatus Latescibacterota bacterium | reverse complement strand
TGCGCCGGATCAGCGGAGAAGTGTCATCCGCCGGGTTGCCTCCGCCCGCTCCGTTCGGAGACGGCAGACATACACTCCACTGGCAACCTCACGACCGAGCGCGTCCTTCCCGTCCCACACCACTTCGTGGTTCCCGGAAGGAAGGGGACGATCCACAAGCGTGCGTACAAGCTGGCCGTTCGCAGCGTGAATGGACAGGCGAACGTCACCCCCCTCCGGGATGGCGAACCGGACCACGGTCGTCGGGTTGAACGGATTGGGGAAGTTCTGTTCCAGCACGAACTGCACCGGTTGTGAGGCAACGCCGGTTACCGCGCCTTCGTTGAACGAGGCTCGGGCGATCTCCGGAGCGGTTTTTGCGTCCGTAAGAACGGAGATCAACACAGGCGAACCGTCATCCGCCCGCACGAATGATACGGAGAGGCTCCTCCCCTCCTGTCGGAAGGACGACATCACGGCGCCTGCGATCTGTGCCGGGGCTTCGTCTGGAAGCAGGAGAACGAGATCACCCGCGACTACGCCCGCAGGGTCGTCCATCTCAAGCACCCAGCACGGCCCGGATCGTTCGAAATGAACCCGTCGCGGTTCCCGCGACACAAGTGCAGGCTTCAACGTACCGCCTTCCACCGGGAAGCGATAGCCCGGGTTCGTGACCTTCCGGAGAATCAGAGCCGCATCATAGGCGCTCAAAGAGCCGTTTCCCGTCACGTCGCCGGCGAACGGCCGCGCAAGTGCCAAAGAGCTGTTGACCACCCGCTGGACCACCAGCGCGGCGTCGTGCGCGCTCACGGTGCCGTCGCCGCTCACGTCACCGTAGAGGATGATCTCGGGGGAGAAGGTTATCCCCATGTCGGCGCGCGATCCATCTGCGTCAAGCGGAGAGCCGGGATCACCTGTGTTGATGCAGGGCGATGCCGGCAAAAGGCGGAAATTGCGCACGCCGGTGTTTACAAACTGGGGATTGAGATTGATATTGCCGGTTCCGGCGAACGTTCCGGACGACCGCTGGATGTCCGAATACGTTGCGGTGACGGTGCCGGCATCAACTCGGATGGCATTGACGGGGGCGTTTCCCCAGACGATTGAGTTGCGTATCGTCACCGTGGGGCTGGTTCCCCAGTTGACAAGCATGCTTCCGTCCGAGGTCCCACCTGAAGCGGTAGCGGTGTTGCCGAAAAACACACAGCCAAGGATTTCGGTCTTTGCCCCCCAGTTTTCTATTGCGCCGCCGTATTTGACGGCCGTATTGCCCACCACGAGACAGTTCGTCATGGTCAGCGACGCGGTGGCATAATTGTTCGAAAGGCCTCCGCCGTATTCCGCGGCTGAGTTGTCCGCGATGGTGCAATCGGTCAGCGTCACTTTCGTGTGGGCGATACAGATACCTCCGCCATACCCATCCGCAACATTCCTCGAGATCACAGTGTTCGCCATGGTTACCGCAACAGACGAGTCGACAAACACCGCGCCGCCGCTGATGTCCTCCCATTTGTCGCTGGCATCGCGCCGATGCGAGTCACTGAAACGGACGTAATGGAACACGCATGAATCGGCCTTGATGATGCGCATCCCGCCCCATCTGGCCGCCGAGCCCTTCAGAAAACGGACGCTGTCCAGCGGCGCGCCGAGCGCCAGAATACGTCCCCGCACGTGGAATTGCACATCGGCATCGAACAGGACATCCACGCCGGGCTCAATGGTGAGTGTCTCACCGGAAAGCACCGTCACTTTGCCGGTGACGCGGTAGGGGCTTCTAGTTTTCGTCCATGTCTGCGTGGAAAGGTTCCCGGTGACCGGAGTGGCGTTCGCGAGGAGGGGAAAGGCCAGCAGCAACAGACCGAAAGCGAGGGCACGCGGTGAATACATGGCGACTCCTCTACGTTTCCCACCTCGCGTGGTTATGGGATCCTCGCGTGAGGCAGGCCGGTGAAGTACCCCCCAGTACAACCGTCAAATATATATCGTTCACAAAAAAATTGGAAACGGGAATATCGGGACCGTTTTCGGAACTCGCCTCCGCCGGCCGCAATGGCGTCCGTCGGGTCAGCGCGAGCATGTTCCCTGCCGGATCGAGTCCAGCCTTGCCTGCATCTCTGCCGCCCGCGCGGGAAACGCCGCCGCGAGGTTGGTGATCTGCCCGATGTCCTGCGAAAGATCATAGAGCTGCGGGTCCAGCGAGTTGCCAAGTTCAGTATTGGTGTTGACGTTGACTTGCGGCCCCTGGTAGGGAGGGATATATGTCCAGTTGCCGCGCCGGTACACCGTCTTGCTGCGAGTTCCCTCCACGACCAGCTCCTCGCGTCCTGTGCCGCTCCTGCCAAGCAGAGCATCCAGCACGTTGAGGCTGTCCGGTGCCTCTTCGTGGCCCAGTTGCTGACCAGTCAGCGCGGCGAACGACGCGTGGAAGTCAACATGGCTGACGAGCGCGGCGGATTCGCCGGGTTGTACACTGCCCGGCCAGCTCAGAATGAATGGGATGCGCGTGCCGCCATCGAACAGGCTGTATTTCCCGCCCCGGAGCGGACCGGCCGGGCGATGGCCGTCCCGCAGTTCCTCCGCGCCGTCCCGGTAGCCGTCATCCAGCACAGGACCGTTGTCGCTTGAAAAAATGACGATGGTGTTCTCCCGTATGCCCAGCCGATCCAGCGCGTTGAGCATTTCGCCGACGCACCAGTCCATCTCGACTATGACGTCTCCCCGGGCGCCGAGCTTCGTCGCGCCTTTGAAGCGCGGGTTGGGCAGGCGCGGCACATGAGGCTGGTGGAGGGCATAGTAGAGGAAGAACTGCTGTTCACGATTTGCGGCGATGAACTCCACCGCCTTCTTCGCGAACGTTTCGGCCATGGTTTCGTCGGTCCAGAGAGCACTCCTGCCCCCGCGCATGTGCCCGATGCGGCC
>JAKPPK010000556.1 GCA_029547385.1 Candidatus Latescibacterota bacterium | reverse complement strand
TCAAAGGTGCGGTTTTGCGGTTCCCGGCTGGCATGCGGCCTGCCACCTCGATGACGCGCTCCTTCCCGACGGCACGCATATTGACGCCGTTGGAGGATGGCACAGCGCCGGCGATTACAACAAACTCATGTACGAGAACGGTGACGGCGGCGTGCTCTATGCCCTTACCGAAGCGTTTCGGACGAAACAGCAGGTTTTCGAAGCCTCCGATAGAGACAACGACGGGGTGCCGGATATTCTCGATGAGGCACGCTGGGGTGCGGATTTCGTCGTGAAAATGCAGGTCACGGAAGCCGGCGGCCTCAGGAAGGATGTCTCCCAGGGGCCTGGCCGAACGTGGATGAAGTGGTGCCCACCCGAGGTTCACACTGATAACATCATAGGCACCGATGACGACCCGGTCATTTTGCCCGGGGAGGGGAACTCCCCGCTTGCGATCGGCGGCTGGATGCGGCTTGCAGGGGAGTTGGAACGACGCGGAGAGGATGGGTCAAAGTACGGGTCGAGCGCGGAGCGGTTATGGGGGTATTCGACGCAGAACGGGGAAACGGGGTTTTCGCCGCTGAATCTGCTCAGTGCCCTCGATCTGCACGCGGCGACAGGCGAACGACGGTACGCTGAATTTGCGTCCCGGTGCGTGGATACCCTCCTTGCGAGCCAGGTTCCCTCCGGGAGACACGCGGGTGCGTTCGGGGCATTTGGCGAGCACGCGGCCGGGGCACTGGGCACCTATGCGCTCAAGTTCCCGGAGGATTCCCGAATTCCCCGCATACGGGCTGCTCTGGCAAGATACATGGAGTTCTGCCTCACGACGGCGGAGAACCCTTTCGGGCTCGCGAAGCAATCCGTTGGCGAACAGGATTTCTTCTTCGAGCCGACATCAACTCTCGGCCACAATTTCGAAATTCTTGCCCGCGCATGGTCCGCGACAATAGCATACCAGGTCACTGGACATGAGGCGGCACTGACGTTCGCGCTCGACCAGATCGACTGGGTGATGGGCAAGAACCCCTACGGGCTCTGTATGATGGAAGGTGCCGGAAGTAACAACCCTCCGCGGTACCACCACCGGTACGATTCCATTCCGGGCCGTGAGCGCGGTGCAGTTCCGGGTGCGATACCGAATGGCTTCGTCCGCACCCCCAGAGCGCTTGACCAGCCCGGTTTCGATATGTCGCGATCCCGAACCGAACGTGACCACCCGTCTTACCGAACCAGCGAGCCGTGGTTGGTGCACAACATGTGGCATCTGTTGGCAGTTTCCGCGCTGCAGCGAGTCGTTGATGAGCGTGCGCGTTAGCCAGAATACCCGGGGACCTGTGTCTCCACCCTTGCTCACGCTATATTTGAAACGTTTTCCCGTCATCCTCCCGTTGATGCAGGCATCGGGGTACGACCCGGAATCGCCTTCCTCAGTGGCCGGCAGGACGCTTCTGTCCACTCACATCTGAGAGGATTCAAAGTTCCATGGATAACATCTTTCGGAACAAAATGGTCCAAGGGATTGGACTGGGCATCGCAATCTGCATAGTCGTTGTCGGTGCCTTTTTCGGTATCAAGTCCTTGATGGGACCAGGCTCCCTGAAGGAGCAGCTCACCGGCCAGAAGAAGTATCAACCGCCTTCGAGTGCAAGCACGGATTCAGCCTTCGCGTTCCCGACGATTTTCATGCGTGTGGTAGGCGATTCTGTTCGGGGGCTGGTAAGCATCGACCCAACGAAGAAAATCGACGCGGGAACGGAACTTGGCGTGCAGGAAATGGTGAATCGGCTCCGTGTGGGGCACCAGACACTTGCGCAGAATCCCGGACCCCGCGGGGTGCCCAATGCGTTCAATCTCGTTCTTGATAAGAGCTCAACGTACGGGCAAGCGATGCTGGGCATCTACATAGGCGTAAACGGAACTTTCCAGATGCCGTTCCTCATAACGGCCGAGGGTAACCAGCACTCCGTAGAGCCTCCGCGGATGCATCCGCAGTTTGGCCCGATGGGATGGGCCGCCTGGATCTGGTGGCTGCCTGATCAGAGGATCAAATGGGTCGTGTGGCCGGATTCGCTGGAAGGTAACTTCACATTCCACGTTCTTCCTGCGAAGAACGGGAAACCGGATATCGAGGGACTCCGCGGCAAACTGAGAACAGCAATGGACGGGAAGGCGCACATCCCTCCGCCACAACAGCGCCTGATCGGGTTCTGGGGGTACGACAGCCTGCCGTACGAGAGTGCTATCCAGTTCTTCGACGTGCTGCGATATCCGAAAACGGGTGAACCGCTGTGCAGCAGACTCACGTTGATGGAAGGTGAGATGATGTCGCCTCCGGCCGACAGCGTCTGCGTGGAATAACGTGGAAGGAGGGGGTACGCCGTGGAGCACGTCGTACCCCCCTCACGCATTTTGCCGGAAGCAAGTCAGGAAAGGTCGAAGGTTTTGACGACGATAACCGTGGGTTTGCTTGGAGCCGGGCGTGGTCTCAGCCTGGCACAACTTTTTGACCGCGTGCCCGGGTACAGAGTGGTCGCGGTCTGCGACGCGATTCCCGAACGGCTTGACCGTGCCCGTTCCGCATGCCCTCGCGCGGAAGGTTTCCGTGACTACGCAGCGATGTTGCGGGAGCCCTTTGACGTAATGATCGTCGCAAGCGCTCCTCCGAGTCATGCGGATCACGTATGTGCCGCCCTTGAAGCCGGGAAGGCGGTCCTCTCGGA
The DNA here is from genome assembly GCA_029547385.1 of Candidatus Latescibacterota bacterium. Lineage (GTDB taxonomy): Bacteria > Latescibacterota > MWCZ01 > MWCZ01 > MWCZ01 > MWCZ01. The sequence continues at coordinate 1,900 of JAKPPK010000556.1, read as the reverse complement.
AGTTCCTGCTGCACACACGCTCGATGATGCCCAGAGGATAGTGGATACCGTTGCGAGGACGAGCGGATATTACATGCTCGGTGAGAACTGCAACTACTACGGTTTCATCCACGCATGGAAGAAGCTGCTCGAAGAAGGTGTCCTCGGCGAGGTGATCCACACCGAAGGGGAGTACGTGCACGACATCCGCGGGATCACCTGGGTGGACGCGGACGGCCGCTACTACAATCCCGCCGATCCCCGATGCCCGGCGACGGCACGGCCGTCATGGCGTGCCCGGTACAACCCCATTCAGTACATCACGCACTCCCTAGGTCCGCTCCTCTGGCTTACCTCCGACCGTTGCACCTCGGTAAGTTGCCTTTCCACTGGGTGCAGGACACAACCGGAAATCGGGTCTCCGGACGGCCAGATCGCCCTTTTTGAAACGAATAATGGAGCGCCCATACGGCAGTCCTGCATCTTCTCCGCTCCAAAAGAACCGGGCGGCCAGTGGTACAGCCTCTACTGCTCGCGCGGGTACGCCGAATCCAAAAGGGCGCCGTGGGATTCCGGGAAGCTCTACCTCGCCGACGGAACCATGCAAGAGATTCAGCGCAAAGAATGGCCCGCCGCAGTCGAAACGCCCCTGGCTTCGTCAGGACATGGCGGGATAGACGGGGGCCTCGTGTGGGATTTTGCGCACGCATTTCGAAGAGGCGCCCCGTCACCAATTGATGTCCACACCGCCATGGACTATACCCTCCCCGGAATCTATGCAGCGCTTTCAGCCGAAAGAAACGGGGAACGAGTCCGCATCCCCGATACGCGGACGGAACGGCTGGTGACGCGTTCCTGACAACAGCCCCGCAAAATCCAGTTCCGCCAATACTCCCCCCAAGGAGGCACCGCAATGCAGCTGACCGATGTCTTTCCGAGGATTCCCCCGGTGAAACGGCTCTCCGTGGCGCGCATCAATCCGCAGGGCGAGGGAATCGATTTCTGGATATGGTTCAGATCGCTCCAGGGGCTCGCAAACCGCATGGAGCCTCATCTCTACCTGATCGACCTGAATGCGATGGAGAAGCACAAACCCTTGGGCGCAGCGGAAACGCACTGGCTGGACTATTACAGGACGCGCTTCGGGATCCCGACTGAGGACGTGGAAAGCGTCGATGCCGTGGTCGAACGGTACAAGAACCTGATCGATGGTTATGTGCTCTATGACAACGAACAGATCATCCAGACGCAGAACCTGGCAATTACCCGCGTGGGCCTCGAATGCCTGTTGCCCGTGTCTCCCGATCAGGAACACTGGATGCAACGTCACGGGATTGTGAAACGGGACGACCTGCGCGGGAAGTTCGCCGACGATTGGGACGCCGCAGAATGGGCGATCGAGCACCTCTGGCCCTCGTGTTACCGAAAAATCTACGGGAATTTTTGCATCCACCGCCCAAACTGGTATGCTTTGGGGCACCAGCTCGAAGATTTCATTGTCATGCACAGAGGCATGGCGCTGGACCTTCCGCGTTGCCGAACCCACAGGAGGTCGCTCTATCTCTACCGGAAAATGATGGAAAGCGCTGACCCGCCGGGCTGCCAGATGAACTGGCATTGTGCGTGGGAACAGGAGAAGGAATACGTTGCCGAAGCAGCCCAGAAAGGCTTTTTCGTCCTCTGCAGCACAGGCACGCCCAACCTCTCCATACACGGAGGAATCGGAGACCCGAACAAGTCTTACACACAGCCCTTGCCGGCTCGCAAATCACGCAAAGCGGAGAACGGGAAGGTGTATGTCTGTTTTTACAACAGCGACGGTGATGCCACGTGGGCGATGAACAACCTCCACTCGGGAAACTGGCTTGTTCCCGAGAGAGGCAAGTTCAAATTCGGGTGGGGTTTCCTGCCGTTAATGGTG
>JAKPPK010000548.1 GCA_029547385.1 Candidatus Latescibacterota bacterium | reverse complement strand
CGGCGCGGCGAATCCCTGCCCGGCCTGCCCGGTACGGGCGGGTTTGGTACGGGCGAGTTTGAAACCCGCCCGTACCCCTACGCCGACCTCTTCCCCGACCGCCTGGTGGATTCCGAACTGGGAGAGATTCCGGAGGGGTGGAGGGTGGGCCACTTCGGCGATGTCGTTGAACACCTGCGCGGCCAGGAAAACCCACTCTCGTCGCCTCAGACGCTCTACCAGCACTTCAGCATTCCAGCCTTCGACGAAGGGCAATGTCCGAAAACCGAGTACGGGGAAGCCATCAGGAGTCAGAAGTGGCACGTGCCGCCCGGGGTAGTTCTGCTCTCTAAGCTCAACCCGGAGATCGAGCGTGTTTGGCTGGTTGACGTTTGTCCTGGAGAGCATGCTGTTTGCTCGACAGAGTTTCTGGTGCTTCGCGCGCGTTCTCCCTTCACGCGAAGCTTTGTCTATTGCCTCGCAAGGTCGCCCTTGTTTCGGCAGCAACTCCAGAGTCTTGTGACGGGGACTTCAAAGAGCCATCAACGCGCCCAAGTTGAATCGATTCTAAGCCTCGCAACCTTGGTACCACCTCCCCATGTCGTCATGGCATTCGATCGCCTGGCAGAAAGCTTGCTCACTCGAGCGCTAGACTGTCGGCGTGAGTCTCGCACCCTCGCCACCCTGCGCGACACGCTCTTGCCCAAGCTCATCTCCGGCGAGTTGCGGGTCAAGGATGCGGAACGGTTTTTGAAGGAGCGGGGGTTATGATTGATCAAAATTGTACGGACAGGTTTCAAGCCCGCCACCACCGCCGCAGCATCCGCATCAAGGGATACGATTATTCGCAGGCCGGGGCGTATTTTGTCACCATTTGCACGCATAACCGTGCGTGCCTGTTCGGCGAGGTGGTGGCTGGGGAAATGCGGTTGAACGATGCAGGGCGAATCGTGCACGGCGTTTGGAATGATTTGCCAAATCATTACCCGTATGTGGAATTGGATGCATTTGTTGTTATGCCAAATCATGTTCACGGAATTATCATCATTGTAGGGGCGGGTTTGAAACCC
>JAKPPK010000537.1 GCA_029547385.1 Candidatus Latescibacterota bacterium | reverse complement strand
GCATACCTCGTGGAACCGGGAAGCCCAGCCTTTCTAAGGCTGGGTAGCTCACTCGAAAGCAGGTGGGTGTTGTCGACGAGATGATTGAAATCATGGAGATGTCCACGGAGGTCGTCCCCGAGGGGAAGGACGAGCCCGAGTCGGAAGAGGAGCGCCTTGAGCGCGCGCTGGCGGTGGTGAAGGGCGACCGCGAGGCTTCCGAGGAGTTGCAGGAGACGCTGGCTCCGTTCCGCGAGGAGGCGTACCGGTTCTACCGGGGGCGCGCCCTGGGGAACGAGCGGGCGGGGCGCTCCAAGGTGGTGTCTTCCGACGTGATGGACGCCGTGGAGTGGGTGATGCCGTCTCTGATGCGGATTTACTTCTCCAGCGATATCGTGTCGTGCGAGCCCGTGGGGCCGGAGGATCAAATCGTGGCGGAGCGGGTGAGCGCATTGTTGAACTATCAGTTCACGCGGCGCGGCGACGGGTTCGTCGTGGCGTACAAGTGGTTCAAGGACGCGCTGATCTACGGTCTCGGCGTGGCGAAAATATCGTGGGAGGACCGTTTCCGCGACGTGCCGTTCGCCGTGCCGGAGATGTCGGAGAGCGATTTCAACGCGCTTTCGTCGGAGAACGGGGTGGAGATCACCGGGTTCGAGCGGGTGGAGATTCCGCCGGACGAGGTGTCTGTACAGCGGATCGTGCAGCAGACGGTGATGGGATTGCCGCCGGACATGCCCGACGACGAGAAGGCGGAGGCCGTGCGCATGGCGGTCGAGTCGATGCCGCGCCTTGCGACGTATTTCAACGTCGAGGGGAAGCGGGCGATTCTTGATTACTCGGGGCCAGTGTACGAAGTGATTCCGCCGGAAGATTTTCTGTACGATCCCGAAGCGGAAGAGTTGCGCGACGCCCGCTTCGTTATCCATAGAGTTTTCCGGACGCCTGACTACCTGCGGCGAATGGAGTCGGAGGGCGTGTACTTCAACGTCGAAGAGGCCATCGAGAAGGGGAACACGCAGCGCGACGGCGACAGGAGCGACAGGGAGAAGGGCTTCCGGAACGCGGAGAACGACAGGACAAACCCGTGGACGATGACGGAGAATATCGAGGACGCGGACAAGCGTCGTCCGCTGGAGTTGTACGAGTGGTGGGGGCTGTTCGATCCGGACGGGAGTGGACGGCTGACGCCGCACGTCATCACCGTTGCGAACGACGTTGTGATTCGTCTTGAGCGGAACCCTTACGATCACGGGGAGCCGCCGTTCGAGGTGCTTCGCCCTGTTCTCGATGTGCACAAGTTCGAGGGGATCGGCTTCGCCGACATGGTGAAGGAGTTCCAGGAAACGAAGACGAGCCTGCGCAGGCAAATACTGGACAACATTTCGTGGCAGAACAACGGGATGTGGGAGGTGCAGCGCGGGGCCGGAGTGGAGATGGAGTCGCTGGTGAATCCGCGTCCGGGCGGCGTCGTCCGTACCGACGTGCCGGGGGCCGTGCGCCCTCTGACGCCCCCTCCGTTGCAACAGGCCGGATTCATGGCGTTGGAGTTCGAACAGACGCAGTTGGAGCAGCGAACCGGTATAACTCGTTATAATCAGGGGCTGGATAGTCGCAGTTTGAATAAAACGGCGACGGGGATCACGGCCTTGATGGGGGCGAGCCAGCAGCGCATCGAGCTGATTGCAAGGCTTTTCGCCGAGACGGGTGTAAGAAACCTCTTCGTCAAGGCGCTTTCGTTGAACCGGCAGTTCGTGCGCGACGAGTTCGTCGTGCGGCTGTACGGAGAGCCTATCGTGATCAACAAGGACGACGTGTCGGGGCAGTTCGACATTCTGGTGTCCGTCGGCATTTCGGCGAGCAAGCAGGAGGTCGTGCAGCAGCAGATGATTCAGCTTATCCAGATGGCTCCGGGTTTGGCGCAGGCGCAGGTTATGACTCCGGACAACATCTACGCCATCATGGTGAAGCTGCTTGAGGGATGGGGCTTCAAGGATCACAGCCAGTTGATGACGAATCCGAACGTGATGGGACAGATGACGCAGCAGATGCAGCAGATGCAGCAGCAGATGCAGATGATGCAGATGATTTTGCAGCACCCGAGTATTGCGAACGTGGTACCGCAGATAGCTCAGCAGGTGCAGCAGGCGGCTGCGCAACAGGCGCAGGCGGCTCCTCCGGCACAGGGGGAACAACCTCCGGCACAGGGGCCTGTACCGATGCAGGGAGGTGCGCCGGTATGATGCACCGGAGCCTTCCCGGAGACAACAAGCTCGATCCGGTGGAGTTCCTCGACATAACGTCGAGGCTCGGGTTCGAGGCGCTGCACGAACTCGCAGCCGTGTATCTCGATGTGAAGTACGCCGCGCTGTTGAGTTCGCCGTCCGGCGACGACATGACGAAGTATTCCCTCGCGAGGGCGCAGGGTGTGCGGGAGTTCGTCCGCTGGATCAGCGAGACGCGCGATGAAGTCAGAGAGCTGATGGAGCGGAAGGTATAGCGAGAGCAACAAGGGGACTCGGTAGCGGAATTAACAAGACAACTCGGCAGCGGGATCAGAAGAAGATTAGGGATAGCGAGATCAACAAAGGAGAGACGGGATAGCCCGTCTTTTTCCATATATGGGGGCTTCGGAGCGATGGCTTCGGAGCCCTTTTTTATTGGCCAACCCGGAGAGGGGGCCGCCCGCATTCGGGGGTATCCGCCGGTTTCCGGGAGCACAAAACAAGGAGGCACTACCGTGGAGAAAGAACTGGATCAGGTACTGGCGCAGGAGAACGAAAGCGATACCGGCGAGTTCGAAAAGTCGAGGGAGGAATACTACCAGTCGA
>JAKPPK010000528.1 GCA_029547385.1 Candidatus Latescibacterota bacterium | reverse complement strand
GACTGGGAAATCGGTGAGCCCTGCCTGATTCCGGCGCAAGGGGAGGAATGGGAACGTGGGGGACTTTATAAATCCTGCCTCATCGAATTCCAGAGGAGGTACTATCTTTTTTACAATGCGAAGACCGTCGGAGTGCCCTGGATCGAACAAACCGGCGTAGCAATCTCACGCGACCTCGTGCGGTGGGAACGTTACGACGGGAACCCTATTCTGCGCACAGGAGCGGAAGGCGCGTTTGATGAGCGATTCGCCAGCGACCCCTGTGTTCTGCGCGTTGGCGACGCATGGGCGATGTTTTATTTCGGGCTCAGTCGCGATGGCCACGCACGAGATGGTGTCGCGTTCTCCCGCGATCTGCTCCACTGGGAGAAATCGGGTTCTGTTCTCGTTGATGTGGGCCCACCGGGGGCGGTCGATTCGCGGTACGCCCACAAGCCGTCAATGTTGTGGCACAGGAATCGGCTGTTCCACTTCTATTGCGCCGTCTCACCAAGGAGCGAACAAACCGCTGCCGGCGTCGTCCATACGAGTGAAACTCGAGGGATCAGCGTAGCATTTTCCTGAAACGGCTCCCGTCCCTTCTTTGATTTCCCCACGGACCGCGATCTGATAACCCTCTCCCCGCCGTTTTTCTCGCGCCCCCATTGACTTCGGCCAGCGATTGTTGAATTTTTTAAAGTTAATATTCTTGTGACTCCCTCAGTGTTTGCGTGTCTGCAGCTATCACCTCACGGGCTTTCCACGAGTGGAGTAACCATGCCGCGTCGCCCCGCGTTATACCCACGGCAGAAATGGGAATGGGCCAAGGACCTTCCCGTTTCCGACGCGCCGTGGGAGGATCTCCTTCGCCTCCCGGACATTCGTTTTCTGACCGACAATCAGGTGAGCCTCTGGACGTCTCCTGATTCTATAGGCCTCGAGAAAGTGTGGTTCTACCCGGTTCCGCGGGCTCCCCACCTCGAGGTCGAACGCTTTGACAGCGGGAGAATCGCACAGAGCTCGGTCCACGTTCTTCGCGGCCCCCGGGGCGCATTGATGGCAGGTGGAAAACCTGTCACCTGGGATACGCAGAATCTCCAGTGGTCTCCTGCGGAGATAACGCGAACGTTTGTCTCCCCGGAAGTCACGCTCCAGGAAACGGTGACGATCGTTGAGGACGCCATCGTGGTCTGGCTGAGGCCGGTTGAGGGAACCTCCGAATTACCCTTGTCCGCGGCGTGGTCTTCCTCGGTGGAAAGAACACTCTCGGGTTCCTGGCGCATGCACGACGGGGCCCGGGTGTGCATGCACGACGACGGCATTGCCCACGGATGGGTCTGGTTCGGTTCAGAGGTAACCAACTGGCAAGGGAAAGCAGCCTCGGGGAAGTTCAGCTGGGAAGCTTCCATACCGCCACAGGGGGGCGTGCTTGTGCTGCTGCTCGGTTACGACCAGGCAGCAGTGGAACGCCGGCTCGAGGCGATGATCGCGCAGTGCTCGAATCGACCTACGGCTGACATCGCGGACTTGTTCCTGACGAAGGCGCGTGACGCATGGCAGTGGTACATGAAGCGCATGGTTCCCGGGCTCAAAGGTGCGGAAGAGTGGGTGAGGCGGCTTTACTACTACCAGACGGCGTTGCACAAGATCAACCTTTACGATATCCCCTACGAACCCTTCGTGTACCCGTATACGTGTCCCTGGAAAACCGGAGCCGTGTGGCAGTGGTCATGGAATACTCCCATGAACAGCATCGCCGAGCGCTGGCTGAATGATCCGGCGTGGGCCGAGTCGGGTATCGAATCGCTGAGAGAAAATGGCGGGGCGCTGAACATAGGTGCTTCACTTCACAGACTCCGCAAACCGCGGCAGTTCAGGGACGTCAACGAATACCTGCCCGCGTTGCAGGACGCCATCGGTGGCGTGAAAAACCTCCCGGCGACTGCGCGTCAGTTTGACTGGGCGTTCATTATGCCCCACACAACGCCTCTCGGCGTGCACGGAATCTGGGAAGTGTTCCGCCGAACGGGCGATGAGGATTACCTCCGTCGCCAGCTTCCCGAAATGGTTGCCTACGAAGCTCGCCTGACATCGCATGACGCGGACGGAGACGGCCTTGTGGAATACGAGGGGATGGTTGATGAATACGACTACTCCCTGCGCTGGCGCACTGCCGTGAACGGGTACAAGAAAGGCACCGAATCTCTGATCCGGTTTGACAGG
>JAKPPK010000527.1 GCA_029547385.1 Candidatus Latescibacterota bacterium | reverse complement strand
CGCGCACCCGCGCATGTGATGCGAAGTTCTATTGATTCCTGCAGAATGAAAGCCACCCGTTCGCCCTGAGCCTGTCGAAGGGCGAAATGAGGAATCATCTGCAAGTGGCTGTTCGTGCTTCGACAAGCTCAGCACGAACGGAGACACGAAGCTGGTTTTTGATATGCAGGACTCAATAACGTCCCTGCCGACACCCTTTTGCGGGGAAGCGCCATGGCGCAACTGCCGCTGCTGAGCTTCGGCATCACCGCCGCCCTTGCGTTCGTAGCAGTGGGTATCGTCGGGATTCACCCCGATTAGCGACCGGATCCCTCCGGGGTTTCCGCCATCATTCGTTCCGCAAATCGCGACGCCCGCTCAGGGTCCGTCTGCAGCAAGCCCTGGTGAGCCTCACGAGCGACGGCCGGGCGTTTCGCCCTGAGAGCGGATGTTCCAAAAGCCCACCAGACGTCGGCATTCCCAGTGTCCATCGCGAGGGCCCGCCGGTAGGCGCCGAACGCCTCGTCAAATTTTCCGCGTTCGGTCTGGATGTCGCCGAGCACGACGTAGGGCAGTGGGTCGTCGGTGAGATACTTCATCGCCTTGACGAGCGCGCCGGAAGCGAGATCGCTCCGTCCGAGCGCTTGGTGACTCTTCGCCAGAATGCAGCAGGAACGGCCGATATCGGGATCGACGATCTCCTGGAGGAGCGCCATCGAAATCCCGATGTCAAGCATCTCGACGGCTTTCGCGTGGGCGCCTGTCCGGGCATACAGTTCCCCGAGTTCGAGATACGCCACCACGGTTGCGGAACAGGCCTCCACCGACTTCCGATATTCGGCGATCGCCGCCTCGTCCTTCCCCTTCTCTTTCAGGGCCCTGGCCTTCTGCAGATGTTTCTGGGAAACCTCCAGCGCCCGCTGCTGGTCTTTTCCCGAATCTCTGGCGTCTCCCCTCCCCTGCGCACGGGCGGAGTCAACCGACAGCATCACCGACGAACACAGAAAGAGCATCATCACGCCCCGAAACAAACCCGTTCGCATCGCATTCTCCTGACCAGTCTCAACGTTTCCCCGGCGAACATCACATATTCCATTGTGCCATCACCAGCAAACTTTTTCCAGCAGGTCTCCGGAGTTGTCGCGCTCGTTCCTGCGGCGTCGTATTTATATTTATATATTTATTATAAAACACGGGCTTATCCTCGTTGCATGCGGTTTCACATCGGTGCGATTTCGGAGTTTTTTACAATTCCGGAGCAGCAATTCTCACTATGCGTTCTAGAGCGAGTTTGCGCTTGACACCGGATCGATTTGATGTGTACACGTTCAATCCCGAACCTAGGTGCCCGCAGGGGAAGATCAACATAGGGAGCGGTTCTTCGAGATGGACGGAAGGA
>JAKPPK010000513.1 GCA_029547385.1 Candidatus Latescibacterota bacterium | reverse complement strand
CATACCGGATTGGTTCCCCGCCGGAGGGGGCGCACCGGTCGGCGGTCCCGGCTGGCCTCCGGGAGCCAGTACGGTGCAATCGCGCAGCCAGATTTCCCGGCCGGTATAGACGCGGTATGCTTCGCTCTGCCACGGTTTCCGTTGAATGAGGACCTGCCGGGTGTCTGCTTCATTCCTGAAGTCCCAACGAGCGAACTCCTTGCCCGGTCGAAGCCCGTTTTCCAGCGCCAGCAATGACCCGGCCTTGGCAAGCGTGTAGTCCTGGTCACGGTACCGGGCCTTCAACGATCCCCCGGACCGCACGGCTTCGAGTTGCGTCACATCGAAACCAAGTTCGGCGGGAGCCTTCTCGGTAACCTCTACCAGCCACGCATGAGTGGCTCTGCCGATGGTCCACCAGTGGAGCCACACCTCGTGGTTTGGGTCGTCGCCGCGCATGAGAAGGTCGTATTCGATCTGCTCGTCAGGCCATTCGATTCGGTCGCGGCGCAGAACGGTGTAGCTTTCCTCCAGTCCGCCGGGAAGCGAAAAGTGGATCCTGCCTCCGGTCGTCAGGTCCTTCAGGGTCCAATCCGGCTCTTTGGCACTGATTGCCGCCTGCTCCTCCGCCTCTTCCTTCTCAATGAGGCGGCGCGGCATGAGGTTCCGGTTCAACCCGGTCGTCTTCTTCATGCGGAAAAAGAAGAGGATGATAACCGCCAGCGCCAGAATAACGACGATGACCGTGTTGTCCATCGTATGCCCTCGTGGAACCAATTGTAATGATCGCCCGGTTCAGTATGGTGTAAACGTAACCCGGACGTCGCGGCACCGCAAATGGGAATCGCCGCGGCTGACTACAGGCACCCCATCAGGGGAGGAGCCGCTGTGGCGTGCTCATCGTGGAAGTCCTGGACCATCGCAGGCCTCTGCGTTCTCGCGGGAGCAGCCGCCGGAATCATGTGGGCCCGATCAGACTGCCGCAGGGCAGGCAACACTGCACGAAATTCCACCCCGTCTCGATTGGGAGAAGAACGAATGGGTTCTGTAACCTTCAAGGGAAACCCCGTTACGCTGGTGGGGAATGAGGTTGTCGTGGGCGACAGCGCGCCGGAGTTCGCTCTTGCCGCAAACGATCTCTCCACGGTCAACCTCGCGGCAACTGCCGGCAAAGTGCGCATTATCAGCGTGGTTCCGAGCCTCGACACGCCCACCTGCGATGCCCAGACACGCCGCTTCAATCAGGAAGCCGCCGCGCTCGGGCCGGATGTCGCAATCCTGACCGTCAGTATGGACCTGCCCTTCGCGCAGAAACGCTGGTGCGCCGCCGCGGGGATCACCGCAGTGCAGACGCTTTCGGATTACAAAGACCACTCCTTCGGCGTCGCATACGGTGTGCGCATCAAGGAACTCGGTCTCCTCGCCCGCAGCGTGTTCGTTGTGGACAGGGCCGGCAAAGTGACGTACCGGGAGATCGTCAGCGAGGTAACGCACGAACCCGACTACGCAAAGGCGATTGCGGCGGCCCGCAAGGCGTTGTAACAGCGCAACCGTTGCGATCGCCGGTCTCAGAAACAGACAGAACCCCGTTGCCGGTCATCGAGTGCGGCGCCGTCCATGCAATGGACGGCGCCGTGTATCGAGATGACCCGAGTTCCCGACCGGTGGGGCTTCGGCCACGAACTGCGGAGCGACTCACCGGTGGGGCTTTCCCGCCGTAGGCGGGACGGCATTCTTGCCTGCCCTGCGGCATAGCCGACACCTGCTCACTCCCGCATCCGAACCGGCCGTATGCTTTATCAGAACACTCCGTCCGCCGCCGCCGCAATGCCCTCCCCGAATATGAATCCCCCTCCGCGAGTAGTACATTATTGACAACCTCTTAGGAAAGCGTGAACCATTGCGGGCGTGTATTGACGCGCGTACCGGCTATCCCGCGGGGAAAGCGTGATCGGACCTTTTGTCGTTCGGTTTCTGGCGATCATGGGGATATTCATCCCCGGTGTGAACCAGCAGGTCTCCCTCCTCGATCCGTTCGTCGAACTTCGCGGCGATCGCATCGCCGTGTCTACCGCCCTTCAGAAACCACTTTCGACCGATCTGCTGAAAATCATTGACAGCGGCACGCCCGTCACCCTGACCTATGTCTGCCGCCTGCGTACGTCAACCGACAACCCTGCCGCTGCGCCGGATACGACGGTTTCCCATCGCGTGGTAAAGGACCTCGCGTCCGGAACGTATGAAATAGACACCGGCACGCGCAAAATCCTCACCTCGCGCATCACGGAGTATTCGCTCCTGTTTCGTCTCGAAACCGTGCCGCTCTGGAACATCAACGTGCTTTCCAATTCCGGCTTTTACTATGTGGAGGTTTCAGCGAGGTTCGAACCGATTGTCATTCATGCCACGGGGGAGCGGTACGACCTCATGGCGCTCTGGAGCTATCGTCCCCCGACAGCGCGCAGCAAACTGTTCAATCGCTTCATCGTGGAACGGCGGCGGGTAGAGCCATGAGTCTCCGCGCGCGATTCATTCTCTCGGCGATGATCCTCCTGCTCGCCGGCATGTTGCCGATGGGCTGGTTCGCCATGCGGTCCATCGACAAAACCATCCGCGTCTGGCACGATGCGCAGGTCGGAGCGGCGTTGCAGCAAAGCCTCACACACGTGGAGAATGAAGCGGTCAGGCGCCAGGTGAACGAGGCGCTCATCCGCTACAACCAGCTCGGGGCGTTGCAACGGCCCATGCAGTGGCAACTCGTCATTGTCGGGTTGACGCTGGCATTCGCCATTGTCGTTCTGGCATCTCTGGCCGCATGGTTTCTCGCCGTTCAGCTTACCCGGCCGCTCAACTCGGTTGCGAAGGCCGCCGAGGATATTGCCCGCGGCGATCTTTCGCACACGGTTCCCCCGGCGCGAATTCCCGAAATCGCCGCGCTGGTGGATACGTTCAACGCGATGGTGGTCAGTCTGCGGCAATCGCGCGCCGCACTGGCACGGGCGGAACGGCGAGCCGCGTGGCAGGATATCGCCCGCGCCATCGCCCACGAGATCAAGAACCCCCTTACCCCCATGCGTCTGACCACCCAGCATCTGCGCGAACGGTTCCAGGAAAATCGCCCGCGTTTCGAGGAGACGTTCATTCGCTCCACGGACATGATCCTGACGGAAATTGACCGGCTCGAGCGGTTGGCCAACGCATTTTCAACCTTCGCGAAGATGCCGGCTCCCGTCATGGAGCCGCTGGACCTGAGAGTTCTGATCGGTCAGACAACGGACTTGTTCCCCGCGGAGCGCGACGGTGGTCGGCTCATCGTCCACCTTCCGGAGACCCCGGTCACTGTATCAGGCGATCTGGAGCAACTGAAGCAGGCGTTGCTGAATCTTGTGAAAAATGCCTTCGAGGCCCCGGGCGAGGGGGAGCGCCGGGTGGAGCTCAGCCTCTCCTCTACCGCGACGGATGCGATTGTGGAAGTGAAGGACGACGGAACGGGCATTCCGCCGGACATGCTGGAACGGTTGTTCCAGCCTTACATCACGACAAAATCGGGAGGGTCAGGGATCGGGCTCGCCATTGTCGATCGCGTAATCACTGACCACCAGGGCCGTGTCACCGCGCAGAACATGGAACAGGGTGGCGCGTTGTTCCGCGTATGGCTGCCGCTCCAGAACCCGGGGTTTATTCGAGAGGATACGTATGCGCATCCTGGTTATTGACGACGAACCGAACATCCGACGATCGCTCCGCGATATCCTGGAGGACGAAGGGTACGAGGTGGACGAAGCCGGGGACGGCGAAACCGGACTGCGTCTTCTGGAACGCCAGCCGGCCGATATCGTGCTCCTCGACGTGAAGCTTCCGAAGGCTGACGGCGTGACGATTCTTGGCGGTGTCAAAACACGCCTGCCGCACACGGAAGTCATCATGATATCCGGGCACTCGGATATCGAAACGGCAGTTGATGCACTGCGCAAAGGCGCCTACGATTTCCTGGAAAAACCGCTCAGCCTGCCGAAGGTGCGCCTTGCTGTCGCCCACGCCGCAGAAAAGATCTCACTCCGAAAACGTGCCCGCGAGCAGGCGGCAGCCCGATTCCAGCCGCTCATCGGTACCAGTGCTGCAATGAGCGCGGTGCGCGCGATGATCAGCCGCGTTGCGCCGACAACTTCCAGCGTGCTCATCCGGGGAGAAAGCGGCACCGGCAAAGAACTTGCCGCCCAGCAGATTCACGTCCAGAGCAATTTCTCGGAGGGGCCGTTCGTACAAACCAACTGCGCCGCCATTCCCCACGATCTCATCGAAAGTGAGCTGTTCGGGCATGAGAAAGGGGCATTTACGGGTGCCGCGGCGCGCCGGCTTGGCAAATTCGAGCAGGCGAACAACGGGACGCTGTTCCTTGACGAAATCGGCGACATGGATATCGCCGTGCAGGCAAAGGTGTTGCGCGCACTGCAGAACGGCGAATTTCAAAGGGTCGGAGGCACGGAAACATTGTTCGCCAAGGTCCGCGTCGTCGCTGCGACCAACAAAAACCTGGAGAAAGAAGTCGAAGAAGGTCGCTTCCGCGAGGACCTGTTTTTCCGCCTCAACGTGGTGCCGATCTTCATGCCTCCCCTGCGGGAGCATCCGGAAGACATCCCGGAGCTGGCGCGGCACTTCCTCGCCGGCTTCTGCATGGAAAACGGGCGTGAGCAGATCCGTATCACTGACGAGGCTCTCGAGCGTCTGAAAACTTTCTCCTTCCGGGGGAATGTGCGCGAGCTCAAGAACCTTGTGGAACGACTGGCGATCTTCTCCACCGGCAACGAAATCACCCTTGCTACCGTTCTCGCTCAGGCACACCCGGTGCTGACCGGCCAGAACACGCACTTTCTCCGCTCACGACCTCTCGCCGAGGCCAAAAACGAGCTGGAGAAGACGTACATCGAAACGCAGTTGAACCTCTACGGGTGGGACATCGTCCGCACGGCCGAAGCACTCGACATCCTGCCGAACAACCTCCACCGGAAGATCACGCAGCTCGGTATCCAGCGCCCGCACCGCAAACACGGCACGAAGGACGAGGAAGAGGCAGGCGACTCAGAATGACGGCACGCGGGCGGGACTCCAGGCTTCCCGTAGCACGGGCATCCTGCCCGTGCCAGATTCCCGCGGGCGGTCATGATGGCTGCCGCACGGTTTCTGCGGCCTGCTCATGCGCAAGTCCGCCGAAGCAATCTGCACGCGTCATTCCCGCGCAGGCGGGAATCCAGAAACCCCGCAAAAACACACTCCCGCGTGCCGGTTCCTTCTTGCGAAGCGTTGTCGGGTACTGCGCCGATGAAGAACCGATGGCGTCAACGTGAATTACCGCCTTCGCGGGAATGACGGGACGCCTGGTGTGCGGGTACGGGGCACCGTGCGCCGCACGCACGCCAGGCTGACGGCAGCCACACCCCGCTGCGCCAAAAGGAGAGAGTGCGCGGCCCTTCCCGAGGCGGAAACGGCTCAGATTGGCTCGGGTACCTTATTCCGAACTTGACCGTCATTCTGAGCGAAGCGAAGAATCTGTTCCTGAACTAGTTCGGGAAATAACCTCGTGATGCACTGGAGAACAACATGCGTCACCCATCGCATTACCGCGTCATTTGGCACGAAGTCGGCCACGCGCTTCAGTACATGGACTTTCCGATCGTCCCGGAGAACGTTCTGAAGAAGGCAGTGCTCCCAATCACACGCACGCAGGTAGATTGCCTCTCCTGGCTCGCGCACACCTACCTCGGCGGGCCGTACGATATGCCCCGCATGTGGCGCGATTATCTCGATCCCTCACGGTACGAATACGTTGACCCGGAGGGCCGTCCGCTCGGCATGTTCATGGAGCACGCCCGGCCCGATCCAGACCATTACCGCGACGAAGGACAGCGTCGCCGGTACGGAACCGCACACGAGCTCTGGAAACAGGGCGCGGATGTGGTGGACCTCGTGGCGGCGGCCTCCCGTCGGTACGGGCTCGATTTCACACTTGCCTTCCGAATGAATGACTACCACCATGGCTCATGGGAGGAACACCCGCGGTGGTGGCTTGAGCATCGCGGAATGACGGTGGGGAAAGGCCGACAACCGGATGACAACTCCCCGGCGGCTGCGCGAAGGATATCCGGTCTTGATTTCACGCACCCGGAGGTGCGGGAACATGTCATCGCGCCAATTATCGCCGCCGCGGAGTGCTACGATGTGGATGGCGTGGATCTCGATTTCTCCCGAAGCCGCCCCTATTTCCCTCCGGGTGAGGAGAAGCCGGAGTGCCTTACGGAACTTGTCAAGACGGTGCGCGAACGCTTGGAGCCCATTTTCCGAAAACGAGGCCGCAAACCTCGCGTCTTGGCGCGCATCTATGAGCGCCCGACCTGCGACGACGCCGGCATGGATTGGCTCACGTGGATGGAGGAGGGCCTTATTGACGCGCTTTCCATCGGCAGGATGTACGGCGCAGATTACCGTGATGTAGTGAAGGTTGCCCGGCAGCACAACGTGGAGGTGTACGCGGGATTCGACTGCATCGCGTTCAATCTGAACGACACAAAGCATTTTGGACGATTGGAATACTTCCGCGCAGCCTGCCCCAACTACTACCATCAAGGGGTGAACGGAGTCTTCTTCTTCAACGGATCGGCACTCTGGTCTGGCCCCTACCCCGGCCCTGTAGCGCGCGCGATGCCCCATCTAATGGAAGTTGGAGATCCCGGTTGTCTCGAGCGCAGGAGCAAAATTTACGTGACCGGCTGGCACGTGGACCACAAACCTCAGCTTATCTGGTCATCCGACCCGGAACGGGATCCCGGCGGTGCGGCGCGATCGTTCGAGGTGAGCGACAACCTGCGTGATTCCTTCGATTGCGGCGACCTCGAGCGCCTCACGTTGAAGGTGGAGTTCAAACTCACCACGCCATGGATAAGCGAATTGAACGAGTGGCACCTCATCTGGAGCCGTCTTGATACGATGGAATACCTGCTCAACGGCCAGCCGATCGAGCCAGACCCCATCGAAAAAGACGAGTTGACCCCGTACGCATTGGACGGCGCCGACATCAACAAGAACTGGAGCCGGGTTATCCGCTTCGACCTCACGCACGGCCCGTTGCCCGTGTGCGGGCAGAACAGCTTCTTCGTGCGAGTCCTCGAGCCGGAAAGCCAGCTTGTCGGCCCGCGCGATCTCCTCCTGGGTCGTCTCGAACTGTACGTGGATTATGGGGAACCGGCGACGTGAAACCCGGATGTTAAGAGGGCGGAGATACGCGGTCGTTGAACCCCGCGCGGCCCTTGAGTCTGTCGAAGGGCGCACGGGGGAGTGTCGAAGCGACGCACACGAGTCATACCTGCGAAGGCGGGATTCCACATGGACGCCATCGGTCCTTCAGCGAAGGAGCCCCCGACAACGCTTCCCGGGAAGGGACAGGTCCACGGGGATGTTCCGTCGCCAGATCCCTGGATTCCCGCCTGCGCAGGAATGACAAAACGATTGATTCCGGTGTTCGGGCCGGGTTGCCCGGGTCGGTGTGGAACGCGGTGAGCTGTAACCGTTCCAGTTGCGTACGCCGGTCTGCCGGCAGCCGCATCCCGATGCGCCAAAAGGAGATTCTTCGCTTCGCTCAGAATGACGGCGGTACTGCGGGGCCAAGGGCAAACGTGTCATTCTGAGCGCAGCGAAGAATCTCTTCTCGGCCTCGCCGGAAACACGCTGCGAGCCAGTCGCCAACCCTGCGCGGTCCCTGACCCTGCGCAGTGCGCGCAGGAAGCCTGTCGAAGCGACCGGCGCGTCCGGTCGGGGTGTGTAACCGTTGCCGCCTACTCCGCTAGCTCCCCACCCCCGGTTCTTCCTGCCTTTTTCGCCGGCTCCAGGGCGACTTTCAGCACCTCGTCAATCTGTTCCGCGAAGACGAACGTCACCTTCTTCCGCACCGTCTTCGGGATGTCCTCCAGATCACGCTTGTTGCGCGCGGGCAGAATCACGGTGTGAATACCCGCCCGCTGTGCTGCGAGGGTTTTCTCCTTCACGCCTCCGATCGGCATCACTTTTCCCCGGAGTGTGATCTCCCCCGTCATGGCGACGTCACCCCGCGCCCGGCGGCCTGTGAGAAGCGAAACCAGCGCCGTGACCAGCGTGACACCGGCAGACGGTCCCTCCTTGGGCGTCGCTCCAGCGGGGACATGGATATGAATGTCCGTTTTGCTGAAGTCCACATCCTCAATATGGTATTTCTTCTGTTGCGACTGCACGTACGAAAGCGCCGCCTGTGCCGATTCGCGCATCACATCACCAAGTTGGCCCGTCAGGATCAGTTTTCCGGTGCCGGGCATCTTCGTCGCTTCGACGAAAATGATGTCGCCTCCCACCGTGGTGGCTGCGAGCCCCGTAACGACACCCACATCCAGCATGCGTTCCGCCGTTTCGGAGTCGAATCGGGCAGGCCCGAGGTACTCCTCCACTTCCTTTTTCCCGACGACAAACGGTGGCTTCTCTCCCTCCGCGATCTTCCGCGCCACTTTGCGGCAGATATTCGCGATTTCCCGCTCGAGATTCCGGACCCCGGCCTCCCGGGTGTAACTGCCGATAATGGCACGCACCGCCGCATCGTTAAAGGATATCTGCTCCGCAGTCAGGCCGTGCGCCTCCCTCTGCCGGGGAAGGAGGTGCCGTTTGGCGATCTGAACCTTTTCCTCCTCCGTATACCCCGGAAGCTCAAGCACCTCCATACGATCCCGCAGTGGCGGCGGAATAGGCGCGAGCTGGTTCGCCGTCGTGATGAACATGACTTTTGAAAGATCCACGTCCACTTCGAGATAGTGGTCGCTGAAGGCCGAGTTCTGCTCGGGATCGAGCACTTCGAGAAGTGCACTGGAGGGATCACCACGGAAATCCTGCCCGATTTTGTCCACTTCATCAAGCATGAACACCGGATTGTTGCTTCCCGCACGGCGGAGCCCCTGCACAATGCGGCCCGGAAGCGCACCGATGTACGTCCGTCTGTGCCCGCGGATTTCTGCTTCATCGTGGATACCGCCAAGGCTCAGGCGGACGAATTTCCGGCCGAGGGCATGCGCGATTGACTGCCCGAGCGACGTCTTACCCACTCCGGGAGGGCCGACAAAACAGATAATTGGCCCCTTCATATCCGCCTTCAGTTTTCGCACCGCGAGGTACTCGAGGATGCGGTCCTTGATCTTCGCGAGCCCGTAATGATCAGCTTCGAGGATCTTCTTCGCCCTGCGGATATCCAGATTGTCCTCCGTGGATACGGACCACGGGATGTTGATCAACCAGTCCAGGTACGTCCGGGCAACGGTGTATTCCGCGGCGGCGGGCGGCATCCTGCGGAGACGGTCGATTTCGCGCGCCGCGGCCTCCTTCGCCTGCTGCGGAAGGTTCGCCTCCTCCAGCTTTTTCTGCAGCTCGTTGATTTCGGCGGTCTGTTCGTCTTCCTCTCCGAGTTCCTGCCGGATCGTCTCGAGCTGCTTGCGCAGGAAAAACTCCCGCTGGTTCTTGCTCATCTCGCTCTGGACCTGTCCCTGGATCTTATTGCTCAGCTCCACAACCTCAAGCTCGTTGTTGAGAAGCGTGGAGAGATGGGACAGCCGCTCCCGCACAACGAGCGTTTCCAGCAGCTTCTGCCTGTTTTCGTTGGTGATGTTGATGTTGGCGGCAACGAAATCCGACAAATGGTCGGGGTTGCGGCTCATTGTCTGAACTACGGCCTTCCACTCGTCCGGAAGCTGAGGCACCAGCCCGATAAGCCGCTGGAAAAGCTCCGTGACATTCCGAGCCAACGCCTGCGTTTCTACCGAATCGTCGGTTTCGCTTTCCAGACGTGTGCCCCGCGCCAGCACATACGGTTTCGTCTGGAGGAATTCCGTGAAGCGGACGCGGGCAACTCCCTGCACCAGAATGCTTACCGTGCCATCGGGCAGTTTGAGCATCTTGTGGATAACCACTGCCGACCCTATGCGCGGCAGTTCCGGAAGTGCCGGCCTGTCCCCTTCCGGAGCCGGCGCCGCAAGCACCCCGATGATGCGGTGCGTCGAAAGTGCCTCGTCAATCAGGCGGGTCGTCGACGCTTCGCGGATCTGCAACTGCGCGATCATGAGGGGGAAAATCAGAAGATCCTCCCGCATCAGAACGCCGAGTGTTTCCGGGAACTCGGGTGCCTGGCTGTCCGGTGTATGGAATGGAATTGTGTCCTGTGAATCTGGCATGCAAATTACCCCTGTATGTCAATCGAGACGCTTCTGGTTATCTGCGTGTCCTCTTTCGGGATCGTGATGGTCAGGAACCCATCGCGGTAGTGTGCCGTGGTGCGGTCCTGATCCAATCCCAGCGGCAGCGCGAATTCCACCTCGAACTCCCCGTATTTGATCTCCATTCGGTGGTAACTCACCTGGGAGATGCCGAGCTTCTGGCTCCTGCGGCCACGCACAATCAGCACGTTGCGGGAAAACTCCAGATGAAACGCATCCTTCTCCACGCCGGCAATCTCAACCTTCACGACCATGGAGTCCTCCGTTTCATACACGTCGGTCGGAGGACGCCACACGTGTTCGGAAAAGCCATGGAATGGCCTTTTCGCTCCCATGAACTGCTGGAGCAGGCGGATCATGTCCGCGTCTATCTCATCCTGGTCCGAAAAACGCTGCGAAAGGCGCGCAAACTGGGCGAGCAGCTTTGCGACGTCCGCGGGAATATCCGAATTCTGTGCTGACACGACACACTCCTTCTCAGGAAAAGCAGCCGGGTCATGGCAGTGGCCCGGGCCCGGGCGCAGGAGCAGAGGCTGTCCCGGGCAAAAAGGGACAATCCCTGAAATGGGTATACAATCGCAATAGCTGTGCCAAAGAAGGATTGATACAGCCTACTGCCCGTTCTGGGGGCTTTCCACCGACGCGGGAGGTTGTTCGGATTCCGGTTCCGCCGCGGGCGCCGTGGTGTCTGCCGTACCGGCGGGCTGATCTGCCACGGGCGCCGGTAACTCCTCTGCGGCAGGTGGAGGAGGCGCGGGTGCCGACTCAACGGTTGCCGCGGGCTTTGGTGCAACAGGCGGCGTCTGAACACTCGCCTGAGCCGAATCCATCGGCGCAGTGCTCTCCGCTTCACCCGAAGGTTCCGCCGAATCGGCAGTCACTGTGTCACGAGCCGCGGCCACCGCAGGCAGTTCAGGCTCCACATACTGCGCCGGAAACGCCAGAACCAGTTCATCCTTGCGCTTGTTCGGGTTTGGGTCCAGAACAAGGCTGTACGCCGTCGCGTGCCGCTTGCGCGGGAAAAAGAGATAGCCGACCGCGAACGCCCCCGGCGCGATCTCCTTTTCCGACCAGATTGCCTGTCGGACGGCGCTGCGCTGGTAGTTCAGAAGCGGCCCCATCACATAACTCTGGTATGCCTGCACCTCCTCGGCGGAAAGCGGTTTCTGTTCGGTGCCAGAGGCATCAACAAGGGAAAACGAGGACAGGGGAAGGCTGACAGGCTGGCGCGAACGGTTTTCCACGGTTACGTTGAACACCTTCCACCAGGAAAACCGCACGGCGCCCTCAAGACCGTAGCTGGAATCGTCCAGCAGAACCGCGTCAAGCGTGAACGAACCCTTTTTCGCCGTCGCGCCGACCCAGCCCTCTGGCGTTACGTAATTCGCGGCCTGCTTTTTCGAGAAAAGCCCGCACCCCACAATGGAAACGAGCGCGAGTAACAAAATCAGGGAAATGCTGCGTCGCACTCTCGTGTCCCCTTGGAAAAACGTCCAACACAATGCCGGCTTTTCACGAGTGTGAGAGTACGAAAATACATGTCGCAAGTGCAAGTGCACGCCAAGTTTTTCCACGCGCGCCCGCAATCAGGCGATTTGCTGGACAAGCAGCAAGTTCGTCATACCGCCCCCGCCAAACGGGATGCCCGCAGTAATCACTACCTGATCACCGTCTTTGGCAATGCCTGTGCCCTTTACCGTGGCGAAGGCATGCGCAATCAGCTCGTCAGTAGAGGTGATCGGTTCCAGAAGCGCCGGAACAACTCCCCATGAAAGCGTCAACTGGCGGGCGACTTCCTCATTCGGCGTTGCGCCTACGATGGGAATCGCGGGCCGGAAACGGCTGACCACCCGGCCGGTCTTTCCCGAATCCGTGCACACGACGATCGCCACCACGTGCAGGTCCCACGCCATCTGCGCGGTGCTCTGGCCGATTGCCTCGGATGGGTTCAACACACCTCGGTCCGCATTCCGCCGGAAGCCATTGGCAGGCTGGTGTGCTGCTTCCGTCGCGGCGGCAATCCTTGCCATCATGCGCACCGTGTCAACCGGGAAACGTCCCACCGCAGTCTCCCCGCTCAGCATCACCGCGTCGGTGCCGTCCAGAATTGCGTTCGCCACATCGGCGACCTCGGC
>JAKPPK010000500.1 GCA_029547385.1 Candidatus Latescibacterota bacterium | reverse complement strand
AAGAAAGGGACGGCAACTACGTGTTGAAGCCGTGGCGTGTGCGGGATCCGAAATGACCCGCGTAACGCCAACGAGGTTTGCGCATGCAGCAGTTCTATGATCGGTACACCGAAGCCCGTTTGGCGGATCCCCGCCACGAATCCGCCAGCCGTTGGAAAGCCGCTATGCTGGCAGCCACGTATCTCGAAACCGGGGAGTTGTGCGGTTCACACCTCACCATCGCGGAAATCGGCGGGGGGTTCGGAACGGTGGTGAACGCGCTGGGCCTGATACTCGGAAGCGAACGGCTTACGGTGTATGATATCAGTGCCAAGGCGTGCGAAGAAGGCAAAAAAGCGTACCCAGGCACGACGTTCATCAATGCCCCGTACGGAGAAGGAAATCGTTCCTCCTGGGATATCGTTGTGTTATGTGATGTAACCGAGCACGTGGAAGACGAGGATGCCCTGCTGCGCACCGTCGCTGAGGACGCCAGGTTCGTGTTGCTCAAAATCCCGATCGAAAAATGCCTCTGGCGCGTGTGGCGACGACTGAAGGGGAAACCGCCCGGTTTTTCGTGGGGGCCGGACCACCAATCGGGTCACTTGAGAGGGTACACGCTTTGGTCCGCGAAGAGGCTTGTGAGGAGGCATTTCCACGTGGTCAACACGAGTCTTTCGGAATCAGTGTGGTTCTACGGCAGTGCAAGAAGTCTGCGCCTGGCGATACGTGTTGGAAAATACCTCTCGGTGATGATTTTCGGTGGATCGCTCTGCGTTCTCGCAAGACCCCGGGCCCGGTAACGGCGGCACAGATCAGCATACCACGCGATACCCCTTCACCCACTCCGCCACGCGCTTCACCGTCTCCGGCCTGCACGCCTGCGGCAGCATTCCAGCGGAACTGACGACTATCCCCCTGTGATGAGGCAACGCATCGAGTTCGGCTTCGATTCGTGCTATGATCGCTTCGGCCGGTTCAAGCCACAGGGCAGCGTTCGTGCCCCCGATCAGGCACTTGTCGGGACAGGCGCGACGTCCTTCCGCGAGCGTCGTGTTGCCCACCGTGGGCGTGGTAAACGCCTCGAATCCGCTCACCGGGATGCGTGCCAGGTCAGGTAACAGAGCCTTAAGGTGCCCGCACATATGCAGTATGAGGTGTCGGCCTGCGTTGCGGACAATCCGCACGTACTCGCTGATATGGCGTGCGCAATACCGTCGGTATTGCTCCGGAGAAATCAGTGTTGTGGACGTGTTCTCCGTCAGGTAGAAGACATCCGCCGGGCCATGTTCACTCAGGATTTCGGTCTTCCGCACCAGATCCCGGTGGATTGCCTCGAACAGGCGCTCGACGTCGGCTGGAAAATCGTTGAGCAGGTAATGGGCGTTCTGGATTCCGGCAAGCCACTCCACCCAGACCATAAGCGGCGATTCACCGATGTCCTGAGCCGTTATGGTCCGCTCACCGACACGTCGCGATTGCTCTCGCGCCTCCGCGAGTTCATTCGGGTCAACTTCTGCGGCGGAATCCTCGAAGACGTCAGCCAGAATGTTGATTTCATCGCGCGTCTTGACCGGGAATCTGATGGGATGCCAGGAAAAGGAGGCGTGGTCAATCTGTGAGACGAGTGTGAGGCATTGACCGCCAATACGGTATTCTGTTTTTCGAAAATCGCCCTCGATTACGGTATTCACGGACGCCCGTCGGTGCACGGTACGTATGCCCGTCCTGAGGTGAACCGTCGGATCACTGCCGATCCACTCGTGGAGCGCGTCGACGGTCATCCGGGAGAAGGGAGCACCGTGAAACCCGGGGTAGTTGCCAGGAAGTTTGGCCCAGAAGGGGAGGCGGTCCACCGGTTCCATCCGAACGGCGGCCTTCCAGCGCTCGCGTGGGGTCATTGTGTCGGTCACGCGGTACCCTCCTCGCTGGGAAGCCTCCGGTGCGGGCGACGCCCGCGGGACACCTCGAACGGGGTCATGGCACGGAAAAACAGCATTGGACACGTGCGGCGCGTCCAGTTGCCCCGGCGTCGCTGCCGTTCGCGCTTCTATTCGTACCTCAGTGCCTCGATAGGATCCAGTTTGGCCGCACGACTGGCGGGATAAATCCCGAAAAACAAACCAACACCCACGGAAAACCCTACCGCAAGCAACAGGGACTGCGGCGTTACGATGACTTCCCAGCCGCCCGAGCTGGCCATCATTTTGGCAACCCAGTATCCGAGGCCCATGCCTATGGCGCCGCCGAGCACACACAACGTGATGGATTCCAGCAGAAACTGGAGGAGAATAATGCTCCGCCGGGCTCCCAGAGCCTTTCGAATACCTATTTCCCGGGTTCTCTCGGTTACGCTTACGAGCATGATGTTCATGATGCCGATGCCACCCACGATGAGGCTTACCGCGGCGATACTGGCAAGCAGCAGTCCAAAAATCTTGGTGCTTTCCGCGAACGTTGTTGCCAGCTCCTGCTGGTTGAAGAAACGAAAGTCGTTCTGCTGCTCCGGGCGCAGTTGGCGTTCGCGGCGGAGGATTCTCTCCATTTCGCCCTGCGCTGCCAGCATCCATTCCTGTGCGACAACCTGCACCGTCACGCCGTTGATTCGATCGTTGCCCATGAGTCTGTACTGCGCCGTGGTGATCGGGATGAAGATGTTTTCGTCCGGGTTGTCCCAGCCTCCCTGGGAGCCCTTGGATTCCATGATTCCTATCACGTCGAAAATCATCCCGCCGATCCTGACCGTCGAACCTACGTCCTGGGGCCCGATACCGAGGTTCTCTGCCGCCACAGATCCCAGAACCGCAACTCTCTGAGATGCCGACATGTCGCCATTTGTGAAAAACCTGCCCGCCGCAAGCTGGTAACTCCGCAGGCTGAAATACTCGGGGGTGGTTCCGGTGATTCGAACGCTGTTGTTCTTGTTGCCGTACTTCACCTGGTATTGCCCGCCCATGTCAGGAACGACTGCGGTGGCCAGCGTCATCTCGTTCCGCAACGCCTGGGCGTCGTCGGTAGTCAGCGAACGGTACCGGGTGACTCCGCGTATGGTGGTTCTGTCTGCAAACACACGCAACTGGTTCACTCCCATGGAGGCGATACGATCCTGCACTGCTTTCTGCGCACCCGCGCCGATCGCCATCATCGCGATGACGGCGCCCACGCCGATAATGATGCCCAGCATCGTCAGGAACGCCCGCCCCTTGTTCGCCAGCAGCGCGCCAAAGGCTACCCGGATTATCTCCAAAATCAGCATGGTGCACGTCCTCTACCGCGAGCTTCTGCCGGGAATCACTGAGAATTGCTTCAATCGGTCGCGCATCGCCTGAGATTGCATCGCCAGCGCTGCCGAGGGGGGAAGGTATACCGTATCGCCTTCTTTGAGTCCCGATGTAATCTCGGTGTACTCCCAGTTCTGTATCCCCGTCTTGACCAGAACCACTTTCGTCGTGGCGCTGTCGGGCACGAAGACCACGCCGACACTCCCCGCGGCCATCACACCCGGCGCAGGACCCTGGGGGATGTCTCGAGAACTGAAGTGCATGCTGCCACCTCTGCTTGGCCTTGCCCGGGCCGTCGCACCCGACGGACGCGCGCCCCGCGCCGACGATTCAGAAGGTGCGTTCGCCATGCCCGGACCGGGGCCACCGCGCCTGCCCGGACCGCGACGAGTCGAATCATGATCCATGAATTTGGCCTTGTTCGCGTCCACGAAGGCATTCACGCTGTCCGGGTTCAGCCCGAGAAACATTCCGACGACGCCTGCGTTCTGCAACGTTTTGATTGCGTCATTCGGCAGCGACGGAACGCCTGTTTTCTTCATGATCTGGACGTCAACGCTGGCATTCATTCCCGGTCGCAATAATCCTTCGCTGTTGGGAATCTGAACGATCATCGGGAAAAACGTGACGTTCTGCTCCTCGACTGATTGTGGTTCTATCTTCTGAATTTCCCCTGTGAAATTCCTGCCGGGGAACGCGTCCACGGTGACGGTAACCGGGAGACCGGGCCTCAGTTTCCCCACGTCGGTCTCGTCAACCATCGCGCGGACCTGCACGCTGCTGAGGTCGGCCATAGTCATCAGTGTTGTCCCGGCATTCACCTGACCAACAGACGCGATTATCTGCCCCTTTTCGACGTTCTTCTTCAGGATCGTTCCCGTGGACGGTGCGCGGACGATCGTCTCTATCATCCTTTCCCGTTTGGTTTCAAGATCCGTCTCCGCGCGAATGACGTTTGCACGGGCTGTTGCGTAATCCAGTCGGGCCTGGTCGTATTCCTCGGTTGACGTCATTCCCCGTGCGAGAAGATCGGCGGCCCGATCGAGGCTTTTTCGAGATACGCTCTCCCGCACTCTCGCCACTTCGAGATCAGCCCGAGCCTGTCGGTATGCTGCGGCGACGTCCGTCGTATCCACCTGCGCGAGCAGAGCCCCGGCCGAAACGACGTCCCCGGTTTCGACTGGCAGAGCAAGAATCTCTCCCGATGCCTTCGATTTGATCTCGATTACGCGGATCGGCTCGATTGATCCGGTGGCGGTGACCTTAATCTCGATATCGCGACGTTCCACTTTCGTCGTGGTAAAAAGGTCTACAGATTCACCTTCTTTTGATTTGTTGCAGCCGGGCATTGAACATCCGGCCATTGAAACGGCGAGAAGGAACAACACTGCTGCTCGGCGGTTCACGATTCCAGTCATCCTGCTGATTCCTTTTTATTGGCGTCGTCTGACTCTATTTTCCCATCCCGCAGCACGATATGCCTCCGGGCATGCGCTGCAACGTCGGCTTCGTGCGTAACAAGAACGATTGTCTGGCCGGAAGCATGCAACTGCGCGAACAATTCCAGGATGCTGTTCCCGGTTGCAGTGTCGAGGTTGCCGGTGGGCTCATCCGCGAGAAGGATGCTGGGGTCGGTCACCAGAGCGCGCGCCACAGCGACGCGCTGCCGTTGCCCTCCGGACATCTGATTCGGCTGGTGTTTCATCCGATCCGCCAGACCGACACGCTCGAGCGCAGCGGTCGCCCGGCGCCGTCTCTCCCGAGTGCCAAACCCGCCGTAGATCAACGGGATCTCCACGTTGTGCAACGCGGTCGCACGGGGAAGCAGATTGAACGTCTGGAACACGAAACCGATCTGGCGGTTGCGCACGCGGGCGAGCGCCGCATCACTCATTGAGGACACGTCGCTGCCCGCGAGCAGGTATCTCCCTGCCGTTGGCGAATCCAGACAGCCGATGAGGTGCATCAGCGTAGACTTGCCGGACCCGGAGGGCCCGGTGAGTGCGACGTATTCTCCTTCGGAGACGTCAAGATCAATTCCTCGCAATGCATTCACGCGCTCGGAACCGAGTTTGTACACCTTCTCGATCCCTCGCATTTCGATCAACATCAGCGTATGCCCCTTCCAATGCTTCGCCCTGTTTCCCGCCGCAGGAATGCAGCCGACACTGTGCCGCCGAGCCTGCTGAATACCTTTCAGTTAAACGAACGGGAAGGCGGTTTTCATATCTCCAACATATGAGATTCTCGAGAATATCACCCGGTCAGAACGAATCCGAGGTGCATGGTGCCGCGGCAGTGAACACCAACGCGCGGCTTGACAAGTGTTCCCAGGGTGTCTACAATAAGGCACCACGTCGATCGCCCCTTTTCAAAAGGAACTATTCCAATGCCGCTGTCCCAATGGGGAAGAATTCTGGTTGACGAGATGGAGGCCGCCGCAGTTCCGCCCGGGGACTTGTGGATCTGGCCACTGGGGGGAGCTTCGCTTGCAGTGAAGTCCGCTCGCAGCATGGTATACATTGATCCGTACACAGGATCACCCTCCAGCGGCGTCTGGATTCGAATGGTGGCCGTTCCGTTCGATCCGCGTGACGTGCGCATCGCGGACGCGGTGCTGTCCACGCACGACCACGATGATCACTGCCACGGAGAGACGTTGCGCCCGTTCGCGGACAACACGGGGGCGTTGTTCATCGGGCCTGCGTCCTCGGCGTCCAAAATGCGCTCGTTCAAACTTCCCGAAACACGGATCATGAGCGCCCGCCATGGTGATTCCTTCCGTTTCTCAGATATAACCGTAGAAGCGGTCGAGATCGTGGATCACAGTGACCCGACGTCCGTGGGGTGGCTGGTATCCGTGGACGACGGACCAGTGCTCTTCGACGGCGGCGACGGGATGTACGACGACTACTTCAAGAAGGTTGCGGAGACGCGCCGTGTCTCTGCGGCAACCTTGAGTATTGCGGGCCTCACTGGCGACGGAAGAAAAATTTACATGGACGCGCGGGAACTCGTTGCCGCCGCAGAAGATCTCGGAGTTGACCTCCTCATACCCAAACACTGGGATCTCTGGCGGAACGTGTGGCTGGATCCCTGGGAGGTTGTGATTGCCGCACAGGCACGCCGCGCTCGGTTTCGCGTCCACATCCCCCGCCTGGGAGAAGTCATTCGGCTCCCGGCCCGCTGAAGCATCGGACGAAGCAGTCTGGAGGAATCCCAGGTGGCAATCTCTCTCCGTTGCGGAGATGCCCGGCGCCTGTGGCTTACTGTTTTCAGAGAAATACGCGATATTCTGGTAGCGAGTTTCTTACTCAACGCGCTTCCCTGGCGAAGTCTTCACGTACGTCTCTTCAGACATCACCTGGATTGGAGGGTCCCATGATGCGCCGTTTTCTTGCAGCTTCTCTGTTATTAGCCGTTGCTCTTCCAGCCGTTGCGGCCGTCTCTGTCGGGCAGAAGGGTTCCGATTTTTCCCTCTCGAACGTAGATGATGTTCGCTTCTCTCTTGCGACGCCGCGAACTACGCCGCTCGTTCTGATATTCACCACGAAGGATCTGGGAAATGTGAGCCAGCCGTGGAGAGACAGTCTGACGACAACGCTGGGGAGTTCCGCGCAGATTCAGACTGTACTTGATCTCGGGGACGTGTCCCGCTTCCTGCACAGCGTTGCTCGCACGCGTATCAGGGCGCAGAAATCGAAAGCGATTCTGGACTGGGACGGCTCTGTGTCGACTGCCTGGAGAGGGAATGATCGCTCCAGAGTGGTGGTCATGGTGGTCGCGCCTGATAACACGGTTCGTTTCATACTCAGTGGGATTCCCGTTTCTCCGAATGTCCGACAGGTCACTGAGGCAGTGAGGCGGGTTGCCGGAACACGATAAGCAGGTGTTTCCTCTGAGGAGAACGAGCGGCCCGAAAAGGCCGCTCGTTCCTTTTTGCCGGTGGTGGATCAGGATTTCAGCGGAAATACCGGAACGGGTACTTGATACCATGGAGAGAACACCGCAGGCCACGTCCCGAGTTATGCGGATTGGAGGCAGATCGCTGGTACGCCGCGATGGCTTCCTGCCGTTGGCCGAGACGGTCGTACGAGGTGCCTACGAAGAAATGCGAAATTGCTTCAGTGAATGAGTTCGGTACGAGCACTGCCGCGCGCTCAAACGCCCAGATAGCGTTTCGATAGTCCCGCGTTTCGTTATACGCTCTGGCAAGACGGTAATAGGATCTTCCGAGGCTGGCCTTCGCAGCGGCGTCCCCGCCGAGCGCCGTTGTGTCGACACCATCCAGAACGCTTCTCGCCCGGGCGAGTAACGCGGGTGCGTTTGCCGGAGGCACGTGTTCCGCCTGAACCGAAAGAGCGTATCCCAGAGCTTTTCGAACCTCGACGTCCTTTGAACGATCCGATCCCGCCATCCGGTGAGCCCGTGAGAGCGTTGCGACCGAACGATCTATGTATGCTTTTTTCGTCGCACTGGAAAGGCGGCTGTTTTCCGCGAGCCGCATCCATGCGCGTCCTGAATCGAGAGACGCCGCAAAACTCGAAGGCTCCGGGATGCGAGCAACCTCCTCCGGGGTTGTTTTCGGTGCGTAGCTCTTGTACACAACGGTAGGCCACAGCAGATGTGGGTCGATTGGCCTCATCGGCCCTTCCTGCGCCGGCCGTTCAGGGGCGGGCGTTGCCGTCGGCGGCGGCAAGGGGGCCCCAACGGGAAGCATCGTAGCCAACTGGTTCTTTGCGTCGTACCCGAACTCCGAAAACTCATCTAGGGAAATCACGTTCACGAAGGCCTGAACGGCCTGGTCCCGCAATCGCAGCTCCTGACTCGCCTTGGCCAGCAGATATTGGGCCTCAACATTGCGCGCGTCCAGAGCAACTGCTTTTTGAAGCAGCCGATGTGCTTCGGCGATGTTGCCCTGAGCGTGGCGTATCCGCGCCATCTGAACGTACCCCGGTGCAAAACGGGGATCGAGCCGAAGAGCCCGCTGAGCCTCGCGTTCCGCGTCAGCGATCCTCCCCAGACCCAGATACGTAAATGAAAGCGCGTCGTACAGGTGAGGGTTGTCCGGTTCCAAATCAACTGCACGCTGGTTGTGTGGCAACGCCTCCGAATACCGATTCATTGCCGTGTACACGTCAGCCAGATTCCTTTCGACACCGGAACTGCCCGGTTCGATTCTCAACGAAATCTGGAACTCCCGAATCGCTTTGTCAAACTCTCCCCGACGCATGTAGACCATTCCCAGCGTATTGCGAGCAATCGGATCGTCCGCATGGGCGGTCGTCATCTGCCGCACGTACTGTTCCCACGTCTGTCGGGCAATTTCCTTTTCTGCCGGAGTCAGGTTGAGATCCCGCCGCCACCAGTACCCAAGCTTGGACGCGACAGCGACGCGGATCTGGGAATGCCGTTCGCGGCGGAGAAGGCTCTGGAGGTCGGTGAAAACCCGCCGATCGTACACGAAGTTGCCGAGCGCATTTGCGACCTGCCAGCGAAGCATCGGGTCGGGAGCGTCGATATTCGCACGCAACACAGGCACGGCTCTCGCGTCACCGATGTTTCCAAGCATGCGTGCCGCAGTCGCGCGCCAGATCATGTTGTTGCCCGTGTCCGCAAGCATCGCGATCAATCCAGGCACGCCCGCTGGATCCAGAGTTTTCCCTTTGAACAGCACCTGCGCCCGAGTCCAGCGGTCAATTCTGTTCGGACCATGCCACCGTTTCAGAGTTGCGATCGACCACTGGGGCGTTTCATTCGGATGACAATTCTCGCTCTGGCAGGCATTCGGTGAGTTGAACGCGATCGTGTTTTCCGGAGTGGGAATCGAAATCGTATGGTCCACGATCCCCATCCGACTCACAGGAAGGACCTGCATGTGGCAGTTGCGACAGGTACTGCCAGGGCTATCGTTTGGATGGAACGTGTGGGCCTGCGGGTTCTCGACTTTGTCTGTGTGGCACGGCCGGCACATATCGTTCTGATGTTCGTAGTGACGGAGTTCGATGGATCTTTCATCCGCGTGACCGCTGTGACACGTAATACAGGTCAAACCGCCTTTCTCGTAACAGGGGCTCTGCATGAAACCTATCAGGTCGTAGATGAGTCCCGCGTAGCGACCGTCCGGCATGATGAAATCGTGGTCAAGTAGAGTGAGAGTGTAGTATTCCGTCCAATCGTCCCCTGGTTTGTACCCGAGCGCCAGCGTGCTCTTGCTTGCGTGGCAGGCACCACACGTTTCAACCTGTTGTCGCGGGGAAAGACTTGTCAGGCGGAGCATGGTCGTGTCACGAACCAATCCACCCCAGAGCTTCTTCACCGTCCGCAGCCTTGCGTGCGCCCGGCCCGGCCCGTGGCACGCTTCACAATCAATGCCAAGGTCTCGCCATTTGGTGTTGTACGTGTTCGTTTCGGGGTCGTAATTCTTCTCCATGCCACTGAGATGACAGCCGAAGCAGTCGTAATTCCAGGTCCGCTTCCAGTTTGTCCAGTAGAAGGGCTCGCTCGGACGCAGCATGTGGGTGGTACGAACGATTCCTTCGCTTGATTCAAACCACGTCTGGTTACGTATATCGTACGCGGTCGGGAGGATCTGGTAACGGCCGTCCGGAAACTTTGTCAAGAGGGCCTGTTGGTCCCGGATACCCAGGGCAAGGTGGATCGGGAACTCCTCAGGTTGCCCCTTCTTGTTCGGCGCGATCATGAAATACTTGCCGTCGCGCAGAATCATTGCGGAGTGAAAATCGCGGTACGAGTATTCCACCGTGTCAGCGGAAAAATGGCCGGCAATCGTGCTGGGTGCCGGCCCCATCATCGCCCTGCAATGGTCGGATTTTGTCCACCGGTGGTAGGCGTACGCATGGCACGGCTCGCACGCGTCTGGACCGGTGAACGCGCCCCGGCTCTCGTCCATGATTTCTTCTGTAAAGATGGTGACTCCGTGGCAGGGAACGCACGTCGAATTGGGAAGCACGACTTCATGAGTCTCGTACAGCGTCACGAGAAGCGCGGCGGCGAGGAGAGCTATTCCGATCCACAGGAAATGAACGCGACGCATAACAACTCCCGTGTGTTGTCGGGCGCAAGGTCAATGCGGCGCCGACCGGTCGGCTCGACACGACGAACTCAGCTCAAACCAGCACAGGTGACAACTACTTAAAATACGCGGGTAGCCGAACGAAAGCCACAGAAGGCAATTCAGGAGGGAAAGTGTCTACAACAAACGTGGGCGGAGTCGCTGCCGACTCCGCCCACGCAAGATTGCCTCCACGCCTCTGTCAGAATGCGAAGGAGACTCCCAATCGGTTGGTTGCACCCAGGACGCCACCCCAGTCGGAGTACGCCCAGTCAAGCTGGGTGTTGAACCCACCAACGTTCGTGCCGACTCCCACACCGAAGGTCAGGCCGCCTTGGTCGCGGCGGGAATAACCTCCCCGCAGCGCCACGTTGACCATGTCCATAGGCTTGAGAGTAAGCTCAGCTCCCGTGTTGAAACCGAGTCGGTCGTCACGAGGGTCGGCACCTTCCACGCGAACGAGGAGGTCCGCCATCGGGGTTTCCAGGCCGGCGAACTGCAACGCGTCAGCCTGGAGACCCACCTTGAACGTGAGGGGAGGGGTGAACTCCTCAACTCCGTTCGAGGCCTTCTGCGAGCGCCCGAAGTTCTGAATCGTCATGTTGATCGTGACGCTCTTCCATCCGGTGTGGTAGCTCGTTCCGAAATCGAACAGCATCGCGCTCTGATTCGCCTCTTCACCGAAGTTGACGATGTTGAGGCCCCTGTCCAACACGTTCATCTTGCCAAGTTTGTCGGACACATACTTCAGTTGGCCGCCGATGCTGAACTTGTCGGTCAACTTCCGGCCGTAGCCGATGCCCAGCATCATCCCGGCAACATCGCCCGTCGAGTCACTCGGTGTGTACACGTACCCATCCTCGTTTGCGAACAGGGTGGTGAACGTGAAATCGCCGTAGTCCATCGAACGGAACGCGAGGGAAAACGTGCCGATATCAGGTACGCGATAGGCAACTGCCACATCGTTCACCGACATGTCGGCAAGCCACGACGTGGTGTTGAAGAAAACGCTTCCGCGTTCAACGCGGCCCAACCCGGCGGGGTTGGTGAACGCACAGGCTGCGCTCGCGTCTCCCGCGGTAGCAGTCCCTCCCATTGCCTCATCGCGCGCGCTTGCGGAGATGCCCAGCCACGTCATGGTGGCCTGCCCCCTCTGCGCTGCGAAAGTCGGGTTTACAACGGCAAGGCCCAGCAGGCATGTCATTGCCCCGACAATCAAGGTTCTCTTCATCTGATGTTCCTCCATCCTGTCGGGCTAACGGATAATGATGAACTTGCCCACTGCCGTTCTACCCTGCGCGGGACCGGCGGTGCACTCAACTGTGTAGATGTACACGCCGGTTGCGACCACCTGGTTGACATCGTTGCTCATGTCCCAGCCGATGCTCGCGCCATCAGCCGCGCCCGGTGCCGCAAAGTGATACAGCGTTTTCACGGGTGATCCCGCTGCGGTGTAAATCCGGATCGTGGCTGCCTGCGGCAGATTCTTGAAGAAAATGCGATCTATCGTTCCCTGCGCTCCCTTGGGGTTGTAGCTCCGGGAGTTGTAAGGGTTCGGCACGACGATCACACTATCCAGATGGGTCATGGGGTACGTTGACGGGCTCGCGAAGAAGCCCGGGTTCACGGGGCTCCAGTCCCACCCGGTTGTCGTGTAGTACTTGCCGCTCTCGAGGCTTTTCGCGATTCCGGGAGTCGTGTCCCAGTTCTGGGTGCCGTCGTCGTACGCAACCACGTAGTAGAAATACGTGAAGTCGCGCGACACACTCGGCGCCGCATCACTCCATTTGACCGTCGTCCCGGTTGTTGGCAGACTGGCCTTTGGCAGGTCCTTTACCAGTACCCAGTC
>JAKPPK010000471.1 GCA_029547385.1 Candidatus Latescibacterota bacterium | reverse complement strand
CCTTTGTCCACAACGTATTCCGGTGTGGTGATCTTGCCGATATCGTGCAACCAGGCGGCGATCCGAAGCTCGTTCAGTTCGTCGGGTGTGAACTTCACATCCGCGAAATCCCCTTCCGTCGTCTCGTTGATGGCTTCGGCGATCTTCATCGACAACCCCGCCACGCGAGTGATGTGTCCGCCGGTGTACGCGGATTTCTCGTCGATTGCGGAGGCAACCAGGCGGATAACGGACTCAAAAAGGTTCTGGAGATCCTGAATGAGCCTGGCAGTGGTGATCGCGACCGCAGCCTGCGACGCGAGGCTCTTGATCAGATCCACGTACTCGTCCGAGAACGGAATCACTCGTTCGCCGCCCGGAACTTTCGCATTCAGCAACTGCAGAACGCCAATAATCTCTCCTTCGTGGTTCCTCATGGGAGCCACGAGCATGGACTTAGTTCGGTAACCGGTGATCTGATCGAACTTGCGCGGGCCGGTAAAGTCAAACCCCTCCGCGATATACACGTCGGGAATGTTGACCGTTTCGCCGGTGTCGGCAACGTACGCCGAAACGTTGTTGTGGTTTGGTTTTCCGTCTTTGACCAGTGGCACCGGAGGAAGCGTTATCGGATTCCCGCTCGTTCCACCCTGCCGGGTGTTCATGGTGTCGTTCTGCATGATATCGAACTTCAGCTCCGGCAGATTGGTCGCAGGATTGATCTGGACCGTGTACAGAGTCCCCGCGTCAGCCCGCGTAAATCGTCGCGCTTCGTCCACGATGCGCTCAAGCAAGCGTTCGAGGTTCCGTTCGGCGGAAAGGGCAATTCCGATGTCCGAGAGCCGCTTTATTTCTGAAGCCCGGGCCTCCGCGAATTCACGCACCTGGGATACGACATTCGCGAGAAGTCTCTCGATTGCCGTGTCTCCGCCCTGTTTCCGGGTATAATCGGTAATCTTGTCGAGCAAATCTGCATCCGAAACCATAACGACAAACCTCCTGCCGGCACGAAGAGGACGACGCGAAAGTCGCGCTCCGCGGGAAACCTGATTCTCGCTTCCCGCCATACTTTGCAGTAAAAGATAGGGAATTGGGAGTCGCAAAAATACCTGTACCCTTGGACTGGGTTTACAGCGCTATGACGGCACCTTGTTGAGTTCCCGCTCAGAGGTTATCTTTGATTACTTCCTTTTCCCTTGCTTTTCAACACGCAATCTCGCGAGACAGATCGTTCACTGGCGCCGCTTCGCTCGTGTTTCCGGGCCGAAGTCGGCATCTGCCGTCACGAGAGGAAAGTAGATTCCCATGGGATGCACGATTTTCTGGGAGGCACAGGAATTCAGTCTATCGCGCCAGGCACAGGTGCGGGACGAACTGGTCGCGCTTGCCCAGGTAGCCGGTTGGGAGTTTGAGATAGCGCCCGATGAACTCACCGGTGCTTTCATCAACCTGGACCTGCAGCCCGGCGAAGCGCGTATCATCGAACGAAGACTCAGACTGTGCGGCGTAACTCTCTTCCCGTTCGGAAATGACGAGCAGGGCATACGACCGAGGCTGTCGTTTGTGTTCGACAATTCAAACCTGTCGAACCCGAACGTGAGGAACCGTCTTATTACCATAGCTCCGCCGTCCTACTGGACGTACTGGTGGCCCCGCCTTCGCGAGCAATATCCCCTTCTGATGAATCTCCCCGACAGGCCGATTCTCTGCATTCGAGGAGACGGCAACATGCGCGTGCGTCGCACCGAATTGCCGGGCTTCATAAAGTTCGTGAACACACTGCGCGCAGGAAGCCTGCCGTTGCTCGATATCAGAACCTCGGATAAACTGGCACGCAAAATGATCAGTGAACCACAGGGGGGCCAGTTCGGGGCGCGCGGCGCGCGGAGACAGGAACAGGAATCCCTCGCAGATATCGCCGGAGGGTTGGCTGCGCTGTTCGCATCAAGTCGCTTCGACGAGTGGCGCGCAGCGCTCCAGACCGAGGACGACATTGAACGCGAGCAGGCACGCGCCAACAGGGCCGCAGCACTCCCTCAAGAGCGGGAAAGGCGATCCTCGCGCCAGGACCGACCGGGCACCGGCACGCGCGGGTTCTCTTTTGGAAGCACATATGGCGCTCCGGGAAGGTCATGAGCAGCTTCACGCCGGCGACGGCGGCCAAATCCTGTCAGAGGTAGCGTCTGCCTCGCATCTTCGGGAAGGTCGTGAGGGCGTTCGCACAATCCTTCGAGCGATCGCCACACTGGAGCCGGTTCCCGTTCGAGTTCTCGCTTCGAAGGTCCGCCTGCCGCTCCCTGTCACCGTGGCCGTCATCGGCGAGCTCTCCGCCCGCGGGATGACGGAACGGGCTCCGAACGGAGTGAGGCTTACGTCAGCGGGCGCTTCGTGCGTGGAGAGTATCTGTGGCGACCCCGGGCATGACGAGACAACCGGGCTCTCCGCCGTGTTGGATGATCTCGCCGCTCTGCGCCCGCAGGCTGACGTGACCCTGGACCAGGCAAAGGCTACCGTCGGAACCCTCGTCCGGCGTGTGAACTATCTTCTGAAGAACGATTCCCTGTGGGGTCGCCGGATTCTCTTTCTTGGCGACGACGATTTTGTCTCTGTCGCGGTCGCGAGATGGGTCCATCAGTGCGCCGGTGGGGAACCGGCCGGCCCGACACCAACGCTAACCGTTGTGGATATCGACGGACGCGTATGCGACGGGATCAAAAAGGCTGCGCCTTCGGTGCAAACCTTTGTTCACGATCTTCGCAAACCGTTACCCGACTCCCTTCAGCACCGATTTGACGTCGTTTTCACGGATCCTCCGTACACCCCGGGGGGCGCGGAGCTGTTCCTCTGCCGCGCCGCAGAGGCCGTAGAGCACGAAGGAGCACACTGTTTCTTTTCCATGGGGCATCTGGACCCGGGCGGGATGAGGCAGGTTCAAGCGGCAATTTCGGGTATCGGCTGGGTAATCGTCGAGTGGATTCCTGCGTTCAACGAATACGAGGGGTCCTCCGTGTTGGCGAACGTATCCCTTATGGCTCACCTGATCGCCACACCGGAGATTGCTCCTACCCTGCGCGAGACTTACGAAGGGCCGTTGTATACGGCGGATGTGCGACCAGTAATTCGCGTGTACCGCTGCCTCGGGTGTTCCGCCGAGTGGGAGGTAGGCCAAGGCAAACGCTGGATTACTGTGGAGAGACTGAAGGAGGATCGTTGCCCCCTGTGCCGAAGCGATCGCTTCCTGCGTGCCCGCCAGTACTCTCGGGCGGAATTTGAAAAACCCGGAGGAGCACAAAATTGACCTGCTCGCCCCCAGTTCATCTGCTCATCGACTTTGTGGTGGATGACCCGGTCCTTCTGAACACTCCCGACCCCTCAATGAGTTTTCTCCGCGAATCAGTTCTGGCGGCCGGGGCAACCATACTTTCCGAGCACACGCACCAGTTTTCTCCGGTTGGTTTTTCGGGGATACTGATACTTGCTCAATCCCACGCGAGTATTCACACCTGGGCTGAATGCAGACTTGTGTCGATCGATATCTTCGCCTGCGGAGCGATTGACACGGAGGCCGCGGTGGACGTCCTCAGAAATCGTTTTCGCCCGTCCTCAGAACGAATTGAGATCTGCCGCCGCGGTGTTGGCGCGTTCGAGTGAAGCAGCCGGCGATGGGGAACCAGCCTGACCGGCATCACCTGCACGCCCCGCTTGAAATCGGAGGAACCGTCTTCCACGCGGCCGAAATCGCGCAGATGCCCACGTTTCTTTCCTATGCAGGCAACGCGCGCCCGTGGCTCTGGGCGGCGTATTTTCCTTTTCTGCTGGCCTATTCCGACTCCCCGGCCCGTGCGGTCATGCTCGGGGAACACGGCGGAAGCCTCTTTGTTCTCCTGCATCGGGCAGTTCGCGGGCACGGCCACATCGATTTCCTTTTGCCTCCCCTGGGATCTGGCTATGAAGGCGCGCTGGAGAATCTGACGGGTTCTCTCGCCCGCCTCAACGGCCCGATAGAGACACGGTTTCTGTGGGCTGACCTCCCTGGAGCCGCATACGGATCTCGCCGCGGATGGGTAGTCACGCCCTACGAGCATGAATATGTGTACCAACGGAGGGCATTGATTGAGCTTCGCGGGAACGAGTTCCGTGCTCTCAGGAAAAGAATCCACCGGTGTGAACGGGAAGTCCAGCCTGAGTTCCGTGCATTTGTGGAGTCAGACGTTCCGGAGTGCGAGGCGCTTCTCCGCGAGTGGCAGGACACACATCGTCAGGACCCCGTGCCGGTTTTCGATTTTGGGTACACGCTGAGTGCGATACGGTCCGCGGCGAGATTCCGCCCGCGGTATCTCGTTGGCGTCGTAGCTGTGGTGGACGGGAAAGTGCGGGCGTTTGCATTCGGCGGCATGATCAGGGAAGGTCTGGGGCAGTTTTTCGTTCTGAAAAGCGATCCAGCCTGCAAAGGCCTCGCGGAGGCTACACGACTTGTGCTCGCGGAACGAATGGAAGGTTGCGATCTTGTGAACGATGCCGGAGACCTCTCCAAACCGGGACTGGCCCAGCACAAGCGCCTGTTCCGGCCGGTTTCGTTTGTTCCGACGTTCAAGATGGCCTGTCGGAGCGCCTTATCCCCCGACTCATGATGCGAAATTGAGAACGCGGCCTCCGCCGACGAACTCAGTGTACGAACTCCTCTTCCAGAAACGTCTCATACGACGTATCGTCGAATCGTTTCTGGCACTCCTCACACTTGCTGCAATCGCGGTGGTAGCAATCCCGATGGATGCGGGTCGGGTATTGCTTCTGAAACGCGGTCTGGCAGTGAATACTGCAGAAAAGAAACCGTTCCTGATAGATCCCGAACGCCGCGAACGTGACTCTCGTCTCCTCGTTTGTTCGCACAACCGGTTTCATACACCACGAACACTGTCCCTGTTCTTCTCTTGCGAGTTGTTCGCGCCGCTGCCGAATGTCTTCTTCGGCGTGATCGAATTCGACGTACGCAACAACGTTTCGCGGAACACGGTAACGAACCACGTCCTGCGTC
This sequence comes from Candidatus Latescibacterota bacterium, assembly GCA_029547385.1. Taxonomy (GTDB): domain Bacteria; phylum Latescibacterota; class MWCZ01; order MWCZ01; family MWCZ01; genus MWCZ01. Next base: position 10,415 of record JAKPPK010000471.1, on the reverse strand, counting down.
ACACACATGAGTTCGTCAGGAGTGTGGTACACATCCTCGCAGATGAGCGCGGATCCGTCACGAAGGTGAATGACGACCTTTGCACGCAGGGGGCGGGAATACCCTGACCAACCGCAATGCTCGCAGATGGTGCTGAAGAGAAAACGGCGCGTTTTCTGGCTGCAGGCAGGGCACCGGCCTTCCTCCAGCATTTTCAGTTCTTTCACGGATTCCCGCGCCGCTTCGACGATTTTGGAGTCGACCTCCCGGGAAACCCGTTCAACGGCCGCGCGGTCCTCTGCATTCAGAAGCGTGAGATGCTCCTCAAGCTCTTCACTCTTTTCGGAAAGAATCAGTTCGCGCGGCCAGCGCTCACGCTGTTTCTTGGTGATTTTCAGCATCTGGGGTATACTCGATGGTCCAATCGAACGGGAGGAGACCGGCAGTGATCCTGCGGGAGTCTTCCTCCTACGGTGCTGAATAAAGATAACTCCCCGGCACCGGAAACGGAATCATTCGCGATGCCCGAAACCGCCGAACCGCCGGATGAAGCGCAATTCATACGAAAACGGTCGGTCCGTGCGTTGATTCAGGTGGGGCATTTCGCGATTTTTCACCACACGTGGGATACAATCCGAGTCGGCCCCCTCCGCCGCTGTTCCGAAGCACGCGAAGCTGCTTTCCCAACTGGAGTGATCGATGAAAAGCCGCGCAGTCGCCGAGTGTGTTTTCGTTGCCATCCTCAACGCGTTTGCCTTTGAGGCTATACCGGCCTCACAAGAGCAATACGTTCGCCTTTCCCTGCAGGAGTGCCGAATACGCGCACTCCAGAACAATCTCAGCTTCCGGGTGAAGCGCCTGGAACCGCTGATCAGCGAGGCACGTCTCAAGGCGGCGCTCGCACCGTTTGACCCGGCGATCACCGCCTCCTTTTCTGGATCACGGACGCAACAGCCCAATTCGCTTGTGTTCGATCCCTCTACGGGCACGTACATCTCGCAGTCGGTACCCGCGCAAAACAGCCTGGGTACAAGGCTAGGCATCTCCAAAGCGTTTTCTTTCGGTACCAACGCCAGTATCAATCTGAACAACTCGTGGTCGAAAGGCTCGGGAAGCTCGAATTACGGGTCGAACGTTTCCCTGAGCGTTTCGCAACCGTTGCTCAGGGGTTTCGGGCGGGACGCCAACGAGTTCGGCATACGGATCGCGCGGGCGAATCGTGAAACCAGCATGAAACAGATCGTGGCGGATGCGTCGGCCGCCGTTCAAAAGGTGGAATCCGCGTACTGGGATCTGGTGAGCGCACGTGAGAATCTTCGCGTCGCACAGATGTCACACCAGTACGCCCAACAACTGCTGGAGCGATCCCGTGCGCGTGCGGAAACCGGTGCGCAGGCACTCAGAGACGTAATTCAGGCGGAAGCCGGTGTCGCCACCGCATACCAGGGAATCATATCCGCCGAGGCACGCGTTCGGGATGCCGAAGACACCCTCAGACGTCTGACAAACATCGCGGCGATGGAGGACGGGTGGTCATTTGGAATAGTCCCGACAGACACGACCCACATTGATTCTGGAACGCCGTCATTCGATTCACTTTTCGCTGCGGCTCTTGAAAACAACCCTGCGGTGTTTCAGGCGGCACAGGCGGTCGAAACCAGCAAATTCACTCTGAAATACCGATACAACGGGCTTCTCCCGACTCTGGACGCCTCGACGGAGGTTGTACTCCGGGATGGAGACCGAACGGCAGCCAGAAGCATGGATGATCTTCCCACGGCAGCATACCCGTCATGGACGTTGGGGCTTCGTTTCTCGGTTCCTCTTGGCAATCGTCAGTCAGAAGCGAGTTACCGTGAAGCCATCATTGCAGTGAGAACGGCAGAACTGGAGCTTCAGGACGCGCGCCAGGCTGTGCAGGCGGATGTGAGGTCGGCTCTACGACGTGTCGAAACAAGCCGGCAACAGATCGCGGCCGCGCAGGAGACGAAGAGGTTGCGGGAATCAACGCTTGAGAACGAACAGGAAAGGCTGCGCCTGGGTCTGTCTACCAACTATGATGTTCTGCAGGTTGAGCGGGACGTTGCGGACGCGCGGCGCGCGTACGTGGAGGCGCGCGTGGAGCACGAGAAAGCGTTGCTCGCACTCGATGTGGCCACCGGCCTCCTCCTCCGCAAACGGAACATCGGTGTTGAGATGGATGGTTCGGAATTGACGAGCCGATAGGCCTTCTCGAATCATGCGCGACTCTGGTAACGGTCCGTGTTCTTTTGCCGGTGCGACGTGAGGAATACGAACGCGATTCCTTGGACTCGGCCTGAGCAACCCCTTATTTTTCCCCTGCAATCGCCCATGAGGGGGCGATGTCTGCAGGGAGTATAACGTGTTCTGGAGCACAAGCACCACCGAGGCGTGGCGTGCCGTCAGTTCCGCGAAACGGGCTACGATCAGCTCCGTGCTGATCATGGCTGTTTCCCTCGCGATACTCGGAATTCTCGGTCTGGGCGCTCTCGCGTTTCACAACGAAGCGCAAACCGCAAAGAGATGGATCACCGCCGAGGTCTTCCTCAAAGACGGCCTCGAACCGGAGGCGATTCAGCTCGTCAGGCGGCGGATCGTTGCAATCGAGGGCGTAAGCAATGCGCGGCTTATCACGAAAGCGGAGGCCCTGGTCCGCTTCAAACGGTTTTTCGGTTCCGAGCTGGTAGATGTACTCGAAACGAATCCTCTCCCTCAATCCTACCTCCTTACCCTGAGTGACGAAGGAAGAACGCCTGAAGGCCTCAAGGCCATCGCCCGGAAGGCTGGCAGCTTCCCCGAAGTTGAGTCCGTCGACGCCGACGTTGAATGGTTAACCATACTCGAACGTATCTCGTTCACTGTCAACGTCGTGTTGCTGCTTTTTCTTGGAATCGTGGGCTTCGCGATCAGCGTGGTGATTTCACGAACCATTGGTCTCGGCATTGCGAGCCGCGCAGAAGTGGTGACGCTACAACGGCTCCTTGGAGCTTCTGAATGGTTTGTGCGGCGCCCGTTTGTAATTCTCGGCGTTGCACAGGGAGCAGTTGGTGGAATTCTCGCGGCCCTCATTGTGCTCGCGTGTTCGCGCTTCGCATACGCGATTCCACTGGTCGGCCGCAGCTTTGGAGGAACGAACGCCCACGTGGCGGCATGGTCGCTGGTTGGAGTTGGCGTCGTTCTGGGGCTTGCGGGAAGCATCTCCACCCTGCGCAGTTCGCTCCCCCGTGACCCCTGGGAAAGCGAGCAGGTAACGAGGAATTCCCTGTGTTGATACGGCTTTTGTGTGGAACGGGCGTCTTCTCTTTCTTCCTCCTCTGCACAACCGTTATTGCGTCGCCACAGAACCCCGATGGTGATCTCAGTAACCGTTTGGAAGTCCAGCAGGCCGAGTTGGCTAGGATTGAGCAGGAACTGGCCGCCACGAACGCAGAAATGCGGATGGCGAAAGCGCGTGAACGGGCGTTGGCCTCACAGGTGGTGGCTGCGTCGAACCGCGCCGGATTGACCAAGCACGCGATCAACCGTCTTACCGAAGCGGAAACTGCGCTTGTTTCCGACATGAACAGCGCGCAGATCAGAACACAGCAAACACGGGAGAAGATCGAGCGCCGGAGGGAATCGATTTCGCTGCGGGTGAGAACTCTCTATATCCACGGGCGACGCGAACCTTTCCAGCGCGCATTGATGGCGTCGTCGCTCGCGCACTGGCTTGCGGCGAGGGAATACCTCACGGCGGCCGCACGACGTGACGCAAATGAGATACGTTCATTGAAGCGTGACCAGGTGCGGCTGGACTCGTTGACGGCTTTGTACTCCCGCCAGAAAATGCTTCTGGATACCCTCATCACAACGCGCGAGCGGCAACGGGAGGAATTGGCCGGCGCAGAAATGGAGGCACGGAGGCTCTTGCGTGCAATGCGCGCGAAGAGACGAACGTTGGAGCAATCCGCCGAAGCGCTTGAGAGTCAGCGAGCGGAAAGCAGACAGCGAATCGCCGAATTCCTTTCCTCGCAGACGGGGGCATCCCCCACCCGCATGCCGTTGCTCGAACAGGGTCCCGGTCTGCGCGAGGAAACGGGATTCGTCAACCTCAAAGGAAAGCTCCCGTGGCCGGTGGAGGGCCGCGTTACATCTCGTTTCGGTCGCAGGAGAGATGCGGCCACGCAGACGTGGACGCGGAGTAGAGGCATTGACATCCGAGTTCCAAAAGGAACCGAAGTAACCGCCGTGGGAGCCGGGAAAATTGTCATGGTGGACTGGTTTCGTGGGTACGGCTCGTTTGTTATCGTTTCACACGGCCAGAATTACTACACGTTGTACGCGCATCTTGACGAGATCCATGTCCAAAAGAACGAACACGTTCAGCAGGGCCAGGTGATCGGATTGTCCGGCGACAGCGGCACGCTTGGTGAGGAAAAGCTGCACTTCGAGCTTCTCGGCGGTCCGCAGGCACTGAACCCGCTCGACTGGCTTCAGCCCCAACGAACTGGCCTCTGAAAGGAGCACCGATGCGTTCAGCTCTCGCGTCACTTCCCGAAAGGGTTTTGCTGGGACCCGGCCCTTCCAACGTCCATCCACGCGTGATGCGTGCGATTTCCGCCCCGGTGATTGGCCACCTTGATCCCGCGTTCATCAGCGTGATGGAGGAGCTCAAAGATCTGCTTCGGAAGGTGTTCTGCACAAGGAACGAATTCACGATTCCATTTTCGGGCACGGGTTCGGCGGGGATGGAAGCGGCCCTTGCGAACATGATCGAACCGGCGGACAGCGTCATCGTGTGTATCAACGGTGTGTTTGGCACACGGATGAAAGAGATCGCCGAGCGCTGCGGGGCGAACGTCGTTACGGTGGAAGCGCCGTGGGGAAGCGCCATCGACGCCGGTGACGTGGAAAAGGCGATGAAGGTAACGCCCGGGGTGAAGCTCGTTGCGTTTGTTCACGCGGAGACATCTACGGGAGTCCTCCAACCGGTGGACGACATTTGGAGGCTTGCACACGAACACGGCGCGCTTGTCCTCGCGGACACGGTCACGTCGCTCGGCGGAGCCCCAGTCCTCACCGACGACTGGGGACTGGATATCGTGTACAGCGGCACTCAGAAGTGCCTGAGCTGCCCACCGGGACTGGCGCCGGTCACATTCAACGAACGAGCGCTGAATGTGATTCGTGGAAGAAAGACGAAGGTGCAGAGCTGGTATCTTGATGCCACAATGCTGATGCGTTACTGGGGCGAGGAGCGCGTCTACCACCACACGGCGCCGATTTCGATGAATTATGCGCTCTGTGAGGCTTTGCATCTTGTGCTGGAGGAAGGACTTGAGGCGCGCTGGAAGCGACACGTCTGGAACCACCGCGCGCTTGTCGCTGGAATCGAAGCGATGGGGCTTTCGATGGCCGTGAACGAAGCCATTCGGGCACCGATGCTCAACGCAGTGGTTGTTCCGGACGGCATCGACGAGAAAAGGGTGCGTCGTTCGATGTTGGACGGGATGAATGTGGAAATCGGAGCGGGGCTGGGGCCTCTCGCCGGCAAAATCTGGCGAATCGGGTTGATGGGGTATTCGAGCAGGCCTGAAAATGTCCTGACCTGCCTTTCCGCTCTGAACGCAGCGCTTCGCGAACAGGGGAGACGTTGTCCGGACGGACTCAACGCTGCTATCGACGCGTTCCAGACGGATTGATTTTGCGATTTGGGAGACACGCATGACGCCACGGGAGTATGCACATGCCCAGTATCGTCTGACAGACATCACGCAGGCGCCTGTGGACCTCGTTCCAATCATCCGCCACCATCAACTGCGAATCGTCGAAGTCGAGGTCCTCGATCGCGCAGACAGCAGACTCCAGTTGTCGAACACCGCGGGGTTCATCAGAATACGGCGGGATATTGACCACACGCGCAAGCGGTGGGAAATCGCCCGCCAGATTGGTCTCTTCGTGATGCTGAATGAAGGAGAACGGCCACGTGTTCGAGACACTTCGGTTTTCGCGTCTGAGCTTCTGATGCCCGCAGAGCTTGTCGTGCGTCTCTACCGCAATCGCAGGGAGTGGCTGAAAAACGCCATGCTGGTGGGGATGAGCGCAACGAAACGCGATATGATCCGTGGGCTGTCATGGCAGTTCGAGGTGGATGACAGGGCAATTGCGATACGCCTGGATGAATTGCACCTCGGACCCGGTGCAGGGCCGAACAAAAGAGTCTGGTCGAGTAGCCCGGGAGTAATCCCGAGATGGGAAGCCGATACGTGATCCCCCAGAACCCCGGTTGGTCGCGCCTCGAAGGTCCTGCCACGGTACTTCAGCGCAATCACATGGTGGACCAACAGATATGCGGCCGTGGTATTCGGGACGCGCGAGTAGTAGAGGCGATGCGCGTACTGCCGCGACACCTGTTCGTGCCACCGGAGCGCTGTTCCGACGCGTACGATGACCATCCTCTGCCAATCGGGTGCGGGCAGACCATATCTCAACCGTATATCGTCGCGCTCATGCTGGAACTACTGGAAACCACAGGGAAGGAACGAGTTCTGGAGATCGGAACGGGATCAGGGTACCAGACGGGCCTTCTGGCGCTGCTCTGTCATCACGTCTACACCGTGGAGAGACACCAGGAGCTCTCTGATTCTGCTCGCCAAATTCTTTCGGACCTCGGTTTCAGAAACATCACCTTCCACTGCGGGGACGGGTCTCTCGGGTGGGAGGACTACGCGCCGTTCGACAGAATCATTGTCTCCGCCGCAACTCCGTCGCTCTCAACCCAGCTTGTGAACCAACTGGACGAAGGAGGCGTGCTCGTTGCCCCGGTTGGCGACCGGTGGGAGCAGTCTCTGAAGGCAGTGCACAAGCGGTCCGGCAAAACGAAGTCTACCGATCATGGCCCCTGCGTCTTCGTTCCGCTTATCGGGAATGGAGGGTTCCCCTCCAACGCCGGCTGAAACACGTGTGCGAATCCGTTCCCTTCGCCGCTTTTCCCGGTGCCTGCAAACCCGGCAACCCCAGTCTCCCTCAGGAAGCCTTTCAGAGCCGCCGTCACCTCGGCCGCGCTCGGAGTCGGCAACGTATCGTCACGCCATCTGCCGTAATGTTCGCAGAGGTGTTGCGCAAGGTGCCCGAGTGTACGGTTGATCCGGTAATCCACCTGATGGCGGGCGGACAGACCCGGCAGCCCGACCAGTGGCGCACGTTCCGCGATTTCAGTCAGCGACCAGCCAGCGTCAAACACGAGAATGAGAAGCCGGACATCCTCCTCCGGCAAGGACTTCATGAGCCCCGCCACCACGTCCCGGAGCCTGGAAAGGAGGCGACTCAATGCCGCGTTTTCCATGGTTTCGTCGGGCAGGGGAGACTCGTCACGCAGCTCCAGCGCCGCACGCTCCTTGTCATCCCGCCATTGAGGCGCTTCAATCGGCAGCGGACGTAGAAGCGCCTTGCGGTTTGCCATGATTCGTTGGTACACGCGGGGGCTTTTGTTCGCGAGTTCCTCGAGAATCGTTTCACAGAGTTCATGAGCCTTCGCCTCTGTCATGCCGAGGTCCTGCGCGATCCAGAGCGCGTCTTTGCCCCATACGAGCCTCCGGAACACCTCCTGTTCGATTCTGGGGCGGTCCTGCATGAGCTTCGGGAAGCGCGTGTCTGCACGCCACCGTGTCTCGTCGGCACGAACCATGAACGATTTGATGATCTGCCGTCTGTCGCCGATTATCCGGTATATCCAGGTTCGCACCTCGCACTCGCCACGATAGAACCGGAGGAGACTCCCACGAACCCGTTCCGCCATGAACAGGTAGAGCTCTGATGCAATATCCGCGAGCGCCCCTGGGCGGTCGCGAGAGGCGCAACTGCGTGCGTAGGTTCTGGCCGCTGCAAGAAGCATCGGTGTGTAGCGATGGAGAATGATCCTCCACGCATCGTCCGAACCGTTCCGCATGGAGGACACGAGCTCGCGGTCTGAAAGGAATGCGAGTGAAAGACTTTGCGGTTCAAGAGCAGCGTTCATGGTGTGGTTTCGACCTTCACGCATTGCGGGCCATCACTTCGAGCTGCCCGTTGCAGCACCAGGCATGGTTTGGCCTCGAACGGCCGCGAAATTCCCGTAAGAAACATCACACGGAACAGATGCCGTTTTTCGGGCTCGGTCCTTCTCTCCGCGTAACAACATCCTTTCCCGTTCGGGGAGTTCCAACGCAGGTGGCGTTTCCCTTCAGAAGGCGCGAGGGTACCTTATTTCGTGAAACCGCAAAGCAGTCGCCCTGAAGCCATTCCACTCTTCACCGCAAACGGAACGCACAAATGGAATTTGTTCACCATCCGGGGCCGTACCACGTATACCTCGTCCCTCACTCGCACATCGACGTTGAGTGGTACTGGACCTACGACAAAACGCGGGTGTGGTCGCGCGATATTCTGGAGAGCGCAGTCCAACTGCTCGATACGATGCCGGAAGAAGCCTTTTCCCAAGACCAGATACCTGTTCTTGAGTTTCTTGCGGAACAGCGACGACGCCAGTCAGGACCGCTGATTTCACAGTGGCTCACCTCGGGCAGAATGGAGGTCCTTGGCGGGTTTGTTCAACCCGAAGTAGCAGAGCCTGACGGCGAGTGTCTCATCCGGCAGTTCGTGCTGGGGAGGAAACGGGCGAAAGAGATGTTCGGCGTCGCGCAGACGGTCGGCTGGTTGATTGACACATTCGGCCAGGTTCCGCAGATACCGCAGATTCTCGTCGGATGCGGAATGGACTCCTACGTCTTCATGCGAGGGGTGCCACGCCGGCTGGGAGAAGTGCCAACGGCATTCTGGTGCGAGTCGCCGGACGGGACCCGCGTTCTGACGTACTGGATGGCAAGCGGGTACACAACGTCGGAATCAACTCTTCTGGACTCCCTGAAGGAAGAGATCGCCCACTCGTCTTCTCCCATGATCATGATCGGCTGGGGCGCGGACGTCACCAACCCCGCGGACGCGCCCGCGGGGAAGGCGCGAGAGACCCTGATCCATGCGGCCGCAGAAGAGGGGCTTCCACTGGCCTCAGTCACCGTCGCAACGCCCGGTGCCTTCTTCCGGGCGCTTCGCGAGCAATCGGGTAATTTGCCGACAGCATGCGAGGATTTTGCCCCAGTAGACGACCGCTTCGCGGACCTTCGGGGAACGTACTCGAATCGGACGCGCCACAAGATCGTCAATCGGAAGGCGGAAGCGGCACTTCTCGCGGCGGAAGCCTGGAACGCGCTCGCGGTGGAATTTGGAAGCCATGACTTCACGAGCGAGCTGGGGCTCCTCTGGCAACGTCTGCTATTCTCGCAGTTCCACGACACAATCGGCGGAAGTTGCACCGACCAGGTGTATGAGAAGGCATTGAAGAGGTGCAACACGGTCATGGACCTCGCCGAAGACATCACCGATCGTGCGCTGGATGTGCTGGCTGCAACCGCCGACACGGGCACCTTCCGGTACCCGGTGCTCGTCTTCAACCCTTCCTCTTTCCCTCGAACAGACATCGCTGAGTACGAAATGGTATTCAGGGAAGAGCCAACAAACTTCAGGGTCGTTCAGGCGGACGGGAAGGAGGTGCCCCACGCCATCGGAAACCCGAGGGGCTCCAAGCTTGGAACCTCGGGCGCAATCGCGACAGCGCACGTTACCTGGTTGGCCAGCGAGGTCCCCCCACTGGGCTACAAAGTCTTCGCCATCGAACCGATACCGGGGCGCATTGCATCAGTCTGCGCGACACCTGGGACCCGTTCCGTGGAAAACGAGTGGTACCGGGTGGAGGTAGACCCGACAACCGGAGACATCGCCCAGATAACGGACCTTCCGACAGGCTATCGCTGTCTCGATGGGGCAGGTAACGAGATTGTCGCGAGGAAAGAAAAGAACCCGAATCTGGAAGGATGGCTGGGCCTCACCGGGGAGGAAGAGCGTACGAGCCGCCTTCCGGCGGAAGTTCGAGTAGAAGTCGAGAAGAATGACCTCTTTCAGCGGGTGGTTACGCGACGCACATTCCTCGGTTGTCAACTCGTTCGAGAGGTCTCGCTTTTCCGGGGGATCCGGCGAATTCACTGCAGGACTCGTTTCTCGGGATTTGCAGGCGGCGATGTGCTTGTATCTGTTCGTTTCCCCGCGGCCCTTTCCCGCGAGGGCGAGATAGTGTATGAGACCCCCTTCGCGATGACTCCGCGAGATCGTTCTTACCATTGCGCCCAGAAGGTGGTCGACATACACGACGGTTCACGAGGATTGGCCATAATCAACATGGGGACGGCAGGCCATTTCCCGGCGGGAAATGCTCTTGACCTGATCCTTTTCCGCAGCCTCCGTGATTTTCCCGACTACTATGCGCCGCTTGCTGCCGAACACGGCGACCATTCGTTCGAATACGCAGTCATTCCACACGCGGGAGACTGGCGTGAAGGAAATGT
>JAKPPK010000467.1 GCA_029547385.1 Candidatus Latescibacterota bacterium | reverse complement strand
GTACTATCGCATTACTGACGTAACAGGCGACACGATTACCTGGGAAGGTGAGGTAGATACCGACATAGTTGACTTCCAACTGGTCTATGCCATTGCGGTGGATCTGCTGAACACTGAAGTTTCAGATATGGACGGTGACGGTATCATCGAATCCGTTACCCGCTCGGGCGGAACGTACGATTGGAGCTGCTCCATCAATTCAACCAACCTCCCTGACGGGCAGATGAATATCCGCTATGTGGCGTTCGACAAAGCAGGAAACTTTGCACGGCACGATGATATCGCAACCCATGTAGAAAACAACCCGCCGCTTCTCGCGCAGGTTGCGCTCGCGACGGACCTTGACGGGAATGGAACCATTACCGACGGCAGCGGCGCTACGCTCGATGAATGGAATCCGCCGTACAGTACGCTCGTGGCCGGTGTTGAACAAAAGACCTCAACCGTAACCGCGTCCGACTTCACCGCAAAAGACTTCATGGAAGTGGTAATAGACGTGGTCGGCGGAAACGGTGATCTACAGTATAGCCTCAACGTTGGCGGAACGACCGTGCACAACCTTGCCGCGGCCAATCTGCGGACGGGAGCCTACAACGAACTTGATCCTTCAACCGATACCATAACGGTAACGCTTGTCCAGCTTGCAGCAATTGGAGAAGGTTTGCGCAACTTTGTCTTCAGCATCTGGGACTCCACCGAGACCTATGCACTGGGAACGAGCACGGACTTCATGGCCGAACTCACCGTCGCGCTCACCGTTGATGTCGTGGACGAAATGGACCCCGTGACGGTTGTTTCGCCTTTCTTCTGGAACAGTGCAACCGATAACTCGCTCTACGGCAACAGCCGGGATAATGGGCACATCGAGCTGGAAGCGGATCTTCCCGCGGGCATATTTAACCAGGCGACGGGACTCTTCGATACCGATCCCAAGGTGTCGGGCAAGATCAGCATTCGCGGAACCGCGTATGACGATCAGCGTCTGACCGCGCTGTGGATGTATGTGGGAGACACGGTAGCGGCAGGAAACTTCGACTTCCCGCCGACCGCGACTACCAAAACATTCGGCGGCAAGACCTACTACCGTATGGCAACCTATACGCCGGGTTCGGGCTGGACCGCGACTGTGAGCGACATGACGACCAACGGCTGGGTATTCTCGGCAGATGACGAGTATCTGGATCA
>JAKPPK010000468.1 GCA_029547385.1 Candidatus Latescibacterota bacterium | reverse complement strand
GTCGTCGATTTTCATTTGCCAATCGACGCCGCGCTGGGTGGAGTTGACGTCGGTTGACCAGGCAGACGCTTCTTCTTGTAGCGCTGGGATGTCTGCGAAGCGTCTTCCGGAAACGCATTGCCGGGTTAACGAACGGAGTTCGTTTTCGGCGATGTTGAGCCAACTGCCGTGTTTCGGCGTGTGGTGGAACTCGATCCGGCGGACAAGCCGACGGGCGCGTTCCGGTTCAAACGCTTCGTAAAACGCCCCCTTCGTGTGCGTGTTCCGATTGTCGCTGACGAGAATCACTTTCTCGCAGTGTGCGTAACGCCCTTCCAGCAAACGGGCCATTTCCACGGCCCAATCGGTCTTCGTTTTCGTCGCCCGAACAGCTACCTCGCGCCACCCGGCCAGTGGTTCGGTGAACATGAAAATGCTTGCCGTGCCGGCCCGCTCGTATTCGTAATCGACCCGTTTGCCGTGCTCCGCCGTGGCGGGAATGGGAGTACGAGTTTCCTTTAACAACTGGACCGGCTGCTCGTCCATGCACAGAACCGGACAATGGGGATCGTAAGGTCTTTCGTAGGTTTCCAGCACATCTTCCATGCCCGCGGTGAATTCGGCGTCCGCTTTCGGAGGAATGACCCAGTATTCGATCTTGCGGTTCGTCATACCGTTTTTTTGAGGGTGCGCCGTACGGTTTCGTAGCTGATCGAATCGGCGATCTCCAACTCCACGACCTTCCGCGCCAAAAGCCGCAGCGTCCAGTTGGCGTACCCTTTCGGCGGCGGTCCCAGTCGCATCGCGATCACGCGAGCTTCCTGATCTCCGTTCAACAACTTTTCTACTGGTGGCCGCTCGCGCTTCGCTCCGTTGAGCGTCTCGTGAAAACCTCTTTCGACCAGCCGCTGGCGGATCTTCTCGATAGTCTGGACACGACAGGAAAACGCTTCGGCGATCTTCTGGTCGGTCCAGTTCGGCCCATCCGCGTCTGCCTTGAGCAGAATTTGAGCCCGCCTGACCTTCTGGCCGGTCCCTTTCAGCTTCCCGATCACCTCCCGAAGCTCGCCCCGTTCCTCATCCGTGAGCCGAACGATATACTTCTTCTGCATGGAACACCTCCTTGTGCCATGCAGCATCCCCAATCTCTCGAAAGCGGACAACCCCAATTCTCAGCGGTGAC
>JAKPPK010000434.1 GCA_029547385.1 Candidatus Latescibacterota bacterium | reverse complement strand
ACCTCTGCTCGTGAAGGTTTCTGTCTTTGTTGCGGGTTTCCTCCCCCTTGCGCTGGTTTTCGGCGCGCAGATCAGCAATGCTGCCATCCCGGAGCGGAGGAACCAGGCTCCCCTGCCCGTGGAGCGCCCGGACTCGGTTTTCGCGCTGGCGCTTCAAGACTACGACGACGGGCGTTTTGTCGAAGCGAGATGGGCATTCGAAAGTCTCACGAACAATCTTCCCCGAAGCTCTCCGTTGAGACCGGCAAGTCAGCTCATGTGGGCAAGGTCTCTTTATCGGCTCGGAGACTACCGAGCGGCCGAATCGGCTGTTCTTCCGCTCGCTCAAGAAACGGGAAGCGGGGCACCTAATCCCGCTTTTGCCGCGCACGGACAATACCTGCTGGGGCTGGTCTGGTGGCGGACGGGGCGCTATGCGGATGCCATTCGAAACCTCCACGCGGTTTCCAGTTCACCAGTCGTCTCAGAGACAACAAAACGGGACGCGCGGCTTCTGAGTCTGGCTTCCGTCGCGCGGGTCGAGCAAGTCAACTTCGCGGAGTTTGATACGTCCCAGGCCGCGTTCGTTCGCGACGCCCTCCAACTCAACCGTGCGATCGCCCTGTTCAACGCATCCCAGATGACTGCCGCGCGTCTGGTCCTGGAGCAACTGCAGAGGATTTCTCAGGACACTCCTTTCGCCAGTGAAGTCGCCGCGCTGCTGGCGGACGTCAAAAGCTACGAGCGAACGGAAATCCGACTGGCTGTGGTTACGCCGCTCTCAGGGGAGGATTCTACATCCGGCGCAGCGCTTCTTGACGGAGTGAAGTTTGCCTTTGAGCGACTCGCGCCGCCCGGTCTTTCGCCCCTCGTGACCAAGAGCGCAGCGACGCAAGTGGAGACCATACACGCCGTGGAGGGTTTTGCGCGTGACACAACGGTGCTGGCGGTGATTGGTCCTCTCACGACGGAGAACTCCATCGTCGCGGGCGCAGTGGCTAACGCGATGGGTCTCCCACTTGTTACGCCGACGGCTTCGGGGGAGGGCGTTTGTGGGATTGGTGATAACGTCTTTCAGATCAATCTGACGGCGCGCGCGCAAGGGGCATTTCTCGCGTCGGTGGTTGCGGACAGTCTCCGGGCGCAGGCTGTTGCCATTCTCAGTACGTACGACCCGCACGATCAGGCTCTTTCCTCGGAATTCGCCCGCGTGGTTCGCGAGAAAGGTCTGATTGTTATTGCGCACGAGTACTTCATTACGGGTACTACCGATCTTACCCGTCCGCTGAGCGCGATCCGCCGGGCGGCGTTACAGCGGACTCCTCCCCCCGCCGACATGGACACGGTGCACTTCATGCCGGAAATCAACTCGATTGACGCCATGCTGGTCTGTTCTTCGCACGAAGCAGACCTGGTTGCGGTAGCGGCGCAGATTCCCACTCAGAAGATCTGGACGCGGGTTGTGGGAAACGCCACGTGGGGCAACTCCTCCGTGCGCCAGCAGGCCGGTGAGGCTGCGGAGGGGGTCCTGTTCGCAACGACGTTTGACCAGTCGTATCCGGAAGCTCGTAATTTCGCAGAGGCGTACCGCGCGGAACGAGGAAATGAGCCGATACTTGCGACGGCGCTTGGATACGACGCCACGTCGCTTGTGCTGCAGGCAATATCTACCGGCGCGAGGACCCGGCCCGAGGTTCGTCGTTTCCTTGCAGACGTGAAAGAATGGCCCGGCGTTACGGGACTCATCACCCTGGCGCCGGACGGGTGCAACCGGAACGCCATGGTCCGAATGATTCGCGGCGGGACGATTCGGCCCGTGGGGGACTGGCAGATCCTTTCCCGAGCGGCGACACAGAATGCCACGCCTCGGGTTGGCCAATAAAGGAGCGAAGCCTGATGACCCTGGAAGAGAAACATGCACGGCTCAGGGAAATGCTCCTCGAGGCCGCACCGGTTGTGGTAGCCTTTTCCGGCGGCGTGGACAGTACGTTCCTCCTTGCGGCCGCGCACAGAGCGCTTGGCAAGGCGAAATGCATCGGGGTAACTGCGGTGTCTGAATCGCTGGCTCCAGCGGAGCTGGACGAAGCACGGCAGATCGCGAACCAGATCGGAGCCGAATGGACGACGATCCAGACGAGAGAGATGGACGACCCTCGTTACCGCGCCAACACCAACGAGCGGTGCTATTTTTGCAAGACGGAGCTGTTCAGCACTCTGCAGACCCTCGCGCGCGAACGAGGTTTTGCGACTGTTCTTGACGGGTTCAACGCTGACGACACCGGGGACTGGAGGCCAGGTGCGCGCGCGGGGGTGGAACAAGGAGTCAAGAGCCCGCTCAAGGATGCAGGCCTCACGAAACAGGACATCCGCGATCTCTCGCGGTCTTACGGTCTCCCAACCTGGAACAAACCATCGTTTGCGTGTCTTGCCTCCCGCCTGCCGTACAACACGGAAATCACCCCGGAGAGGCTTTCCCTCATTGCTTCCGCAGAAGCAGTTCTGCGCTCACACGGTTTTCGAGCGTTTCGGGCGCGGTACCATGGGGAGACTGCGCGGCTTGAGATAGGAATTGACGAGATACCACGATTCCAAGAAGCTATGCTTGCGCAATCCGTTCGAGATGCCGTCATGAAGGCAGGTTTTGCTGGTGTGACTCTTGACCTCGCGGGTTTCCGGTCCGGAAGCCAGAACGAGACAGGCGGCAGTGGCATTGTCCCGCTTCCGTCTGCTGCCCGCGATGGGCTTTCGATCATCAAGAAACAGGGGTTTGCCGTTGCGAAGACACGTATCGAAGGGAACATGATACGTATCATCGTTTCGTGGGAGGACTTCCCCCGAATTCTCAAAGAGGAGACTCGCATCCCCCTCGTGGCTGCGCTGCGCGGACAGGGGTACGTGTACGTCGCAGCAGACATCCCTTAGGTATTCGTCACCGAAACGCTCCGCGTCCCGAAGCCACCTGCCGGTGAGGAGGAAGGTGTGAGGTGGTTCGCCGTGAGTCTGCTCTGCCTGTTGTTCCATCTGCAGGCGACAGCCGGTGATGAATTCGAACCGTCCGACCCTGACGAAGCTTCGTATCAGAACGCCCGGGCGGAGTACGCGGAACTCGATTCAGCAGCCTTTGGCACGGACCGATCCCGAACCGACAGGCCGTTCTTCGGTGCTTCGCGCAACACGAGGCATCCCCGCCTGGCTTTACGGTCCCGACTGACGGGTTGGGACCTGGCCGCAAGCACATCTCCTGACAACTTCACCTTCAACAACAGGATTATGGTGCGGCAGAGAGGTGTTGTCGCCGGGTTCATCACCGAGAGGGATCACGACGAACCAAGGATGATGGATTACCGAAGCGGAACACTCGGTTTCTTATTCCACGGAGATTCCACGCGCGTCGTACTCGGTGCCATGGCGGCACACGTCGGCTCAGGGCTGATCGTCGGCAGACAGGGACTCAACTGGACAGGCGCGCTCTCGTTCCGTGAACGCGAAACCGCACTCACTCCCGCCCTGACTACCACAGAATCCGGAGCACTCCACGGAATTGGCTTTCGCTACGTTGGCCGTGTATGGGAAATCCTCGCCCTGTACACAACGCCGAGGTGGGATGCGACTATCGACAGCGCAACGAACAGCGCCGACGAAATCAGTGTCACAGGTCTGCACCGGACGGACGCAGAATTGCGTGCCGCGGGAGCACTCAAGGAGACGTTCCGTCTCTTCCGAATCGGGGGCAATTTCGGGCGGTCGGCGCGCGTGGGACTGACAGCAGCCAAAAGCAAGTTCAGCTCCCGCACGCTGTATCGCCATTCCTCGAAAGCAACGAACGAGATCTCTTTCCTCGGTGTCGACGCTCAGTCAACAATCGGGAGTTTCGGCGTCCGGGGTGAAGCAGTCCTGCAGGATGAGCGCGAATACGGGGGCGCCGGTGCGCTTCGTTTTCACAACGAGTCGTTAACCATGACTGCCGCCGGTTGGTTGTACTCGTCGGCGTTTACCTCGTGGCATGGAACGGGATGGAGCCTCCACAGCGAGGCTTCCTCAGAGCGTGGTGGTGCACTCGTGGTTGAATGGGCTCCCGGGTCGGGCGTCCACGTGGACGGATTCCTCGCGCATTCCGTGGAGCCGCTTGATGCGGCAGGCCGCGATTTTCCTCGGTGGACAACTGTCGAGGAACTTCGCTGGCGAACCCCTCTTTCAACGCGATTTTCGTGGATCGGAAGGTGGAAACAGAAGTCGACGCGGTCTACTGTGGCAGAGGGGATATTCATGGAGCGAAGGCGGGACATCTCTTCTGATCTTGAGCTGATCGCTTCAGGGATGACTTTCCGAGGCGGGTGGGCGTTTGCCCAAAATCAATCAGGAGACCGGGGAGGACTTGTGCGGATACGGATGCAAAGTCGACCGGCGCGCGGACTGGACTGCACTCTGGGCGGCGCCTTCCACCGCACAAACTCGACCTCGTTGCCGTTGTACTTCTATGAGCAACAGGTGCCGAACTACGGTTTTCTCTGGAGCCTTTACGGATCCCGCGCAAGCTGGACGGTTCGTGCCCGGTACCACACGGGCAGGGCCACCGCATCGCTGTTCGTACTGGGTACGGGGACCTTGAACGAAGCGGCAGACCGGCTGACTGTGACTGCGCAGATTGATTATGTTCTACGATGATCGAAATTGTTCGGGATGCGTGAATGCGCTTTTTGATGAGGAACATGGTGACGACTTCTCCCGTGCCCCTGTTGCGAACACCCCTTTTCAACCGCCACCTCGCACTCGGCGCAAGGATGGCTCCGTTCGCCGGATTCGAAATGCCGATCATGTATCGGAGTATCGCGGAGGAACACAATGCAGTCCGGCACGGCTGTGGCATATTTGACGTGTCCCACATGGGCAGGCTGCGTTTCAGTGGAACGGCGGGACACGAACTTCTCGAGCGCCTGACAACTATCCACGTTGCTTCCGTAGGTGCCGGCACCGCGCGGTACGGGTTCATACTGACCGACAGCGGCGGGATCCTTGACGATGTGATTCTTTTCGCCACGCGCGCAGCGGAGTGGGTCCTTGTCGTGAACGCAGGAAACCGGCGTTCCGTGGTTGAGCATATGGGGAAGCTGGAACCCCATCCCCGTTTTTTCGACGATACCGAATCAACGGGCATGGTGGCAGTTCAGGGGCCAGCAACACGGGCGGTTCTGAGGCAGGTAATGCGGGGGCTTCCGGTACCTGACCGCGCGAACCGTGTGATTGAAACGGATTGGAACGGCACGCCCGTTGTCCTCTCAACAACCGGGTACACAGGCGAAGACGGAGTCGAGATCATCGCGGCGAGCGGGCGTATTGAGGCCCTGTGGGACTCCGTGATCGAAGCCGGAGCTGTGCCGGCTGGGCTTGGCGCGCGTGATACGCTGCGTCTCGAGATGGGATACCCGCTCCACGGCCATGAACTTTCGAAGGAAACTGATCCGTGGCAGGCAGGTCTGGGGTGGGCCGTTGACCGGAGGAACGAGAAATTCACTGGCCGATCCGCGGTGCTGGCACGTGAGAATGACAAGACACCCCGCCTTGTGGCTCTCAAGGCGGCAGGACGCGGCATACCTCGCGCGGGGAATCTGGTGGAAGACCACGGAATTGTAGTGGGGGAAGTCACCTCTGGGACCTTTTCGCCTTCGCTGCAGCAGGGCATTGCGCTGGCGTACGTCGGCTTCGGCGCGGCAAGTCCGGGAAAACAGTTTTCGGTCCGCGACCGCGAATCCGAATCAAGACGGATCACGATGGAACAGGTTCTCGCGCCGTTTTACCGGACTGGCACCCGCAGAAGCGCCAGGAACGCATCATGAACGTCGATCTTTCGGCAACCTGGCAGGAAGCATCCAGGGTTACGCTGCGCGGTCGTATCGCTGTGGTGATTGATGTCCTGCGCGCGACGAGCACCATTGTCACCGCGATTCAATCCGGCGCCCGCGAGGTGATCCCGGTGGAAACTCCCGAAGATGCGCGGTTGGCAGCACAAAAAACAGGAGCATACGGAGCTGTACTGGGGGGCGAACGCGGGGGCCTGAAGATCGAAGGGTTTGATTTCGGCAATTCGCCTTACGAGTACACGCCGCACTCCGTCGGCGGCAAGGCCGTCATCATGACTACGACGAACGGCACGCGAGCTTTCGCCGCGGCTCGAGAAGCAGATATTACGGTTGCGGCGGCCTTGCTGAATATCGGGAGCGTCGCAAATGTCCTGCTGCACGAAGGACGTGACGTGGCTGTTATTTGCGCGGGTACGGAAGGGAGGGTATCCCTGGACGACCTGTATTGCGCGGGCGCGCTTATCGAAAGGATCGTCACCCCGGGAAGCGATTGGGTGCTGAACGACGGCGCGAAGCTGGCCGTTCACTGGTATGGTTCCAATACCGGCACCAGCTTTGATGTCCTTGCTTCCTGCGCGCATGGACGACGACTGGCGGAGCTCGGATTCCATCGCGATGTGGAGTACTGCTCCGGTATGGACACGGTGACAGAAGTACCTGTGCTGAAAGGTCGCTCCCTGGTCAGCCGATAAACGAGGAGGGCGGGATTGGCACGTGCAAATGGCGCCCACGGCTATCGTGCCGTACTCTCGGCACCGAGAATGGCACTGAACGGCACAGTCATCCGAACAGGAACGATTGCTATCCTCCTCTGTTCGGTGATTCTTTGTGTTTTCACGTATCTCGCGGTGCTCGCCGACCCGTCCATACCTCTCCTGTTTGCGTGGCGCAAGTTACGCCTGTTTCCCTGGTTGGCGGATCTGCGGCTGAACCCGGTGGGAACATTCGTGCAGACGACGGGGAAGGCAATTGCAGGGCTTGTTCTGCTGTATTCTACCGGCGCGCAGGTAAAAACCCTTTTCCGCCACGCGAAAGGCGACGTTTCGTTTTCGGCGCATGAAGCGTGGCATTCCGGTCGAGCGAACAGCCACGCGCTCGTGACTGCAATCGCGCTTCTCATACTGGTTGCCACCGGAACACTGCTGAGCGCTCTGGCTCTTGGACTGCCGGGGAGAATACCCGTGGCGGGGGAGATTTTCGCGGGTTTCGGGTTTCTGCTGGCGTTGCCTCTCGTATTCCTCCTGCTGGTCTGCCTGGCGCTTATTGCTGGCACCCTCACCGTCGGCGTCGCGATCGCCAATACGCTGGATGATGACTGGCTGGGAACGCTGGTTAACGTGGGCGCGTTGCTGTGGTCACAATGGTGGCGGTTCCTCGTATACGAGGGAATCGTTTTCTGTATCACCATCGCCTCGTGGCTTGCCGCTACGGGCCTCCTGTTCACCTGCACAGGACTGGCGATAGTCTTGGTCGGATTGACAACCCAGGGCAGACTCGCGGCAGTGGCGTACGTCGCGTCACAATTTGTTCCAGGGCTGGATTGGGTGCTTTCGCGAGTCGTCCCGCAGTTCGACGTCTGGAGCATCGTTGTCGGCCCCGGTGTCGCCGTCGGGGGAGCATTCGTCTCCTTCGGAATCCTTTTCCTTCTGGCAGTCGTAACGGGGTACGCCGCCGGCGTATGGAGCGCGGGACAGATGGCAACGTATGCTGAACTGCGCCGTCATCAGTATTCGCAGGATATTTACGAGAAAGAGGACATGATCGACAGAGTGGCGGCCCTTGCGCCAACGCTTAAGTCCGGCAGACACGAGGCAGGGGTTATTGCTCCTTCCGGGGAACGAAAAGACGCCGGCGATCAGAAGCCGCCGGCGTCTTGATGTTCCCCAGGGAACGACGTGTTTCAGCGGGCCACTTTCGTGTAGGTAGGATGGAAGAACACGGAGACTTCCTCTCCGCCGACCGTAACCATCCCTTGAACCATGAAGTAGTCGCCGAAATTCTCCATCATAACGTCTACTCCGACTTTCCCTTTGAAAAAACCGGCCACGGCGATATCCCCAGTGATGTTGCCAGTTTCACCGTGCTCGGTTGTCGTCATGTCGTTGGTCAACTTTCCGCCAATGAACAGCTCACCATCGTTTGAGAAGTCGGTTATCTCCAGCTCCTCGGTATAGCCGTTGGCAGTCGGCGTGGTTTTCACAACGATTTTGCCGCTCGCGCTCCCGTTGATCGTACGCGTCTCGCTGGCGGCCGCGGACGGCTTGCTGAGAGGCTCTTCCATTGCGCCTTTGATCGTCCCGAAGACCATGTTGAAGACGGTCTGCGCATTCTCCACCGTAACGGGCGTATTTGGACCCGCGTGGTCTTTAACCGTTCCTGCTTCGTCTTCGTTACTCAGGATACAACCCGACATCATCGCGGCACCCAGCACACCCAATGACAAAAAGGCCGTTCGAATTGTCTTCTGCAACGCCATTCAACTCGCTCCTTTGTAGGATTCATAAGCGTGAGGGGCAAAGCCCCTCCTGTCGATACAAAGGTACGTGGTCGGCGTTGGCTATGCTGTGATGCAGCGTACAGAGGCAAGACCTGGATCCGCGTGATGCATTCCCGCGCTTCATGAAGACGGGTCGACGATTGTCCCCATGAAAAGGATCGTCCCCGATTTGTTCTCGCGGATCACGAGGAAAAACGGGCGATTGACGACCATGTTGAACGTGACGGGAACGGACGTTACACCGAATCCGACGGAGGTAGCGGCCGCAGCTTCAGAACCTTCCTCGTCCACTTTGAGGTAGGTTTTGTGTTTGACTTCGTTGATGAACACGTTCCGGGAAGGGCTGACGGACAGCATGGCACTGAAATCCGCTCCGTAAGGATCAAACGCGACGCCCATTCCCATTGCCGAGAGAACGGAATTGAGCGTCTCCTCATACCGTGCCTCGAACCGAGGCAGGGAAATCGTCCCCTCCATGGTATCGAATGCGGCGACCCAGGTCGTCCAGTTGGAAACCGTGAGAGCTCTGTTCAAAGCTGCGAGGCCTACGTCTTCTTTTGGAAGCAGCACGTACATGCTGAAGCGTTTGTTTCCGTACGGCAATGCGACTCCCTGGAACAGATCGTTCTGGAGGTAGGCATACCTTCCATGCCGCGTCATCATGGGAACGTTCTTTGCGGAACCGGAACTCAGGGTGAACGGCCGCATCCGCGTTTCCGCAACGTCGAATTTGTTCGTCCATTCACCTTTGAAATAGATGGCGTTGATCAGGTACATAATGGCGAAATCCGGTATCTCGTCCAGGATACTCGGAATCTTCCCGAACGTGTTCCTCTCCACCCACCCGTTGATCGTGGCAAGGGCCGAAGGTCTGGCAAAATCGAGGGTGGCAACCTCTGCTCCGAAATAGCGGCGATTGCGGTCAAGGAAACTCTCGTAGAAACCGTAGCCCTGGTTCGCCCAGACAGAATTGGCAATTGCGAGTTTCGCAGTTTCGTCCGCGTACACGAGGTTTGAGAGGAGCACGAGGTTCGCCTGGTTGGCTTCCTCCAATGTCATTTCCCCCAGCCCCAGGGTCCGCGCCATTGCCTCCTTCGTGTTTCCTGCCGCGCCGTTATAGGCCATTGCGAGAGCGAGACTGATGCTCGCAGGCGATATGAAGAGGTTTTCTGCGGGGGGTGTCTCTACCAGACGCTGGTAGATCCCGAACGCGAAGCGCATGTTGGCGTCGACAAGTGCGGGCGGAACAGCTTCTTTGGCAAGCCTGGGGTCTGCCGCGCCTGTCGCTCCACCCGGATCTCCGCTCCGAGTGATCTCGTCACATCCGGCGAGGAGGAGAACTCCCAGCACAAAAACACCCGACAGGACGGAGTTGCGCGATGGCATGGTAGTTCTCCCGCGTTGCGTTCGTTCCGGGTCAATGAGCGACCAACCAGTTCTCGCCCACACCTATATCCACGCGTACTGGCACACGAAGTTCCAGAGCACCCGACATTTCCGCACGAACGAGATCTTTGAGCGCGTCGCACTCGTCGGGCGGGACCTCAAACAGCAGTTCGTCGTGCACCTGAAGAAGCATGCGCGCCCGGAGCTTCTCGGCGGCGATCCTTTCATGAATGCGAATCATCGCCAGCTTGATCATGTCGGCAGCGGTTCCCTGGATGGGGGTATTGATGGCGGTTCGTTCGGCGAACCGCCTCCGGTTAACGTCCTGGTGGTCAATATCGGGGACGAAACGCCTGCGCCCGAGCATTGTTGAGACGAACCCGTCTTTTCTCGCTCGCTCGATGGTCAATTCCCCGTACTTTTTGACGCCGGGATATGTCTTGAAGTAATTCTCGATAAACAGCGCGGCTTCACGCTGAGGAATCCCAAGCTGCTGTGACAGGCCAAACGGGGTCTGCCCGTAGATTACTCCGAAGTTGATCGTTTTCGCCTGTGCGCGCAATTCGCGGTTCACCTGAGCCGGTGGCACCCCGAATACGAGGGAAGCCGTGAGCGTGTGGATGTCTTCGTCATTCTGGAACGCCTTGATCAGTGTGGTGTCTTCGGAGAGATGCGCCATGATCCGCAATTCGATCTGCGAGTAATCGGCGGAGAGCATCAGCCATCCCTTTTCGGGTACGAATGCTCGCCTCACCTGTCCTCCGAGTTCGGTTCTTACCGGGATGTTCTGCAGGTTGGGGTCGGTAGAAGACAGTCGACCGGTCGCCGTCACCGTCTGGTTGAACGACGTGTGTATCCGTCCCGTCTTTTTGTTGACAAGCTTTGGTAGAGCATCAACATACGTGGAAAGGAGCTTGGCAAGCGACCGGTACTGGAGGACGAGCTTGGGCAACGGGTGGAGCGGTGCCAGCGCTTCGAGAACATCCACATCAGTCGAGTAGCCGGTTTTCGTCTTCCTCCGTGCGGGAAGTCCGATCACGTCAAAAAGGATATGCGCAAGTTGCTGAGTAGAATTGATGTTGAACTTCTCGCCCGCCGCGTCGTAAACCTGCTCCTCCAGCTCATGCAATTGTTGAGAAATCTCCCGCGAGAGGTCGCGCAACGCTTCTGCGTCCACGCGTATGCCCGTTTCTTCCATCTGGAGAAGGACAGGCACAAGCGGCATTTCCAGGGTGCGGAAAAGCTCGTCAAGGCCGTTTGTTTTCAGGCGCTCCTCAAAAAGCCTGCCCAGACGATAGGTGATTACTGCATCTTCACCGGAGTACTCCGTCGCCTTATCAACAGGTGTAAGGTCGAAGGTGATCTCGTCCTTTCCCTTCCCGATCAGGTCTGTGATGGGAATCATCCGGTGCCCGAGATGCTCTTCCGCCATTGCATCGAGGCCATGCCGTGCGGACGGGTCCAGTATGTAGGACGCGATCATCGTATCGAACAACGGGGCGTCGACTGAAAAACCGGCGCGGTTCAGAATGGCGAGATCGAATTTGGTATTCTGCCCGATCTTGAGGAGCATTGTATCGGCGAACAACGGCTGCAGATGCTCCTTCACCGTCGTCAGCGGAAGATTGACCGGTGATTCGGCGGACCGCGTGAAGGCCAGGCCGTCCGGTTCTCTGTTTCGGTGGCCAATGGGCAGGTAGTACCCGGTCAGCCCGTCGCAGGCAAGCGAAATGCCGACCAGACTGGCGGACCGAGGATCAGTAGATGTTGTCTCGGTGTCGAAGGAGAAGGCTCCGGCCGCCCGTATTTGCTCGCAAAGGCCCGGAAGCATGTCCGCCGTCACGGTTCGGAATTCGAGGGGGAGCTTATTCGCAGGACCGGGAGCCTGAACACCGAGCTGTTCGATCAACTGATTGAATTCCAGTTCGCGAAACACCGGTACGACGCGAGCCGGATCGGGTGCTACCCATGTGAATGCCTCCAGGTCGAGAGTGACTGGAGCATCGACCGCTATGGTGGCAAGCTCTTTGGAAAGGCGCGCCTGCAACGCGAAGTCCATCAGATTCTGGCGTACCATGGGTTTTTGAATTTCCGGCGCGGCTTCAAGCACCGCATCCAGCGACCCGTATTTCTTGAGCAATTCGACCGCGGTTTTCTCCCCTACCTTGGGAACGCCGGGAATGTTATCAGATGAATCGCCCATCAGACCGAGTAGATCGCGAATTTGTTCCGGGGAGACACCCCATCTTGCCACGACCTCCTCGGGCCCGATCCGCTCCCATTCGTTTTTCGTTTTCCCTGGCGCAAGTATCCTGACACGGTCGTTCACAAGCTGCATCAGATCTTTGTCACCGGTAACAATCGTCACGTCCAGCCCGGCGTTTTGCCCCTGAACTGCAAGCGTTCCGATGAGATCGTCCGCTTCGAATCCGTCCAGACGTACAATCGGCACTCCGAACGCTTCGACGATCTGGTCGATTCTGGGAAGCTGGGCGACAAGTTCTTCGGGCATCCGTTCGCGAGTCGCTTTGTACGCGGGGAAACGTTCATGCCGGAACGTAGGCTGAGCGGAATCGAAAACTACCGCGAGATAGTCAGGGGCCTCCTCGCGGACGATTTTCAGAAGAGCGGACACGAATCCGAACGGGGCGCTGGTGTTCTCGCCCTTCGAGTTGATGAGTGGATTGCGGATGAACGCAAAATAGGCACGGTATACGAGTGCCGTTCCGTCGAGGAGATACAGGCGCTTCGCGTCACTCACCGCACACCCCTTCCGCCAGGCGTTCTTCCGCACACGTTGTCAACCGCTCCATTCGCAGGATCATCGCGAACTGAACTGGCGAGTCAGTTCGCCAAATCGCCTCACGCGAGCGACCGGGGTGTCGGGAGTCACCGGACTCCCGAGCGACATCACGAATCTGCCGGTACGATTGCCTATTTCCAGCAGCCGCTCGATTTCGCGTGCAAGGAGCGCGTCCGATCCATTCTCCAACACGTCGACAGCGTCGAGATTGCCAAAAAGACATACAGAGTCGCCGACAACCCTGGAAATCGTGTCCAGATCGACGCAGAACCCCTTCTTGCTCTCCTCGAAGGAAAGACACATTGGAGAGACGGACACAAGGTCTTCCAACCGGTCGCTGACGTCGCCACATACGTAGAACACGGTGATCATGCCGTTCTCTCTGGCGACGTCCACCAACGGACGGCTGTAAGGGGTAACGAATTCGCGAAAAGCGGAAAGAGAGATAGAATCGCGTCCAACAAGGCACAACTCAACCCATACAAAATCTACGCCGATTGCGGCGA
Organism: Candidatus Latescibacterota bacterium; assembly: GCA_029547385.1. Lineage (GTDB taxonomy): Bacteria > Latescibacterota > MWCZ01 > MWCZ01 > MWCZ01 > MWCZ01. The sequence continues at coordinate 10,949 of JAKPPK010000434.1, read as the reverse complement.
AGGCCTTGATTTCCTCGATGGCCTTCTCACACATCCGCTCGGAGAGAGCGTGCACCAATGCAGGGTTCTCGACCATGTTGGTCATCATGTTCTCGAACCCGAAGCAGGTATACGTCCACGAGGGATGGTTCACTGCGGCGTAGACTGCGTGGGAAGCGCCAACGGATTCGACCACCGCACGTGCGCCATCGAGAAAACCCGCGTCGAGGATTTCGCGTGCGGATCTCACTTGCACCACCCGTTCGATGTCCTCCAGGTTGGTGACTGATGGACAGTTCACGGAGTAGTGGTCGCCGCTTCGAGGCCAGTGCCGTAATTCCGTTTCTTCTCCCGTTACCGTGTTTGTGAGGTAGGGCACGCCGTCACGAACAGATGCTGCATGGGTTTCCCTGAACTGCCGTGAAGCTCCGATACCAACACCTGTCCAATCCATACCCGTCGATTCGAGGAAGTCGCGTTCCACCTGAACTGACGATGCGATATTGCCGTCGCTTGTCTTCCACCAGGGTTCTGTAGTTACCTCCTCCCAGTGATCGCGCAGGAAGATGGCATGATACGGGATGACTACCGGTGCGCAATCCACAGCAGAGCCTGTACAGGCAGCTCGGAGCCGTTCTCTCGGTGTCACGTTCGATACCTCTCAGCGTTCGCAGAACTGCGGCTGTCCATCGCGCTCCCACTCCAACTTCCAGAGTCCGTTTGAATCGTGTTCTGTGATGTAGATGGTCCGGCTGCCCCTTCCACCGAAGTGCAGGTTCGAAGGTGCCTTGAACGGAAGCATGATGCGCTCGATGAGCTCACCCGCGGGGTTGAACACGTCCAAGGAACCGCCGCCCCAGTACGCCGCGAGCAAATTACCGGCTGAATCGAAATCCAGACCATCGGGACCAAGACCGCCTTCAACATCGACGAGTTGAGCCCACTTCCGCTTGTTTGCAACCTTTCCAGGGGCAAGGATATCGTACGCCCACAGCCACCTCGTAAGAGTTTCGGCCACGATCAGGATGCGGTCGTCCGCGTTGACGGCAATACCGTTACAGAATTGAAAGCCGCCGTCCAGAAGAACGAGTTCTCCGTTGTTCTTCCTGCAAAAGACCTCTCCGTTCGGGGCATCTTTGCCACTCCCCGCCGGAGCCGTGACATACAGGTTGCCCCTGGAATCAAACGCGCAATCGTTGCAGCCTCGCATCGGTTTGCCGTCGAACTCCGGCGTTTCCACACGTACGATACCCTCGGGGGATATTGAAAGGATGCCGCGTTTCATGTCCGCAAGCCAGAGTCTGTTGCTCCTGTCGCACTGCAGACCTGCGGGAATGCCCCCTGTCTCCGCAAATATCGAAGTCTCGCCAGATTCATTCACGCGGAAGACCTGGCCGAGGTTGGGCGCCACCATGAAGAACTCACCGCGCATGTTGACACAAGGGCCCTCGGCACCGGGAATGTCTTTGGCTATCATTTTGCAGGGGTACGTGCTGGTTTTGATCATCGCGCGCTCCTTTTGGAATGGCGTCAGAGGCGGGTTTCAACCTACGAAGGTACCGGCGGGAGACAACCTGCGCAACCACGTGGAAGCTCACACATGATCCTCCAAAATGACCTTATCCGGGTGGAACTTGGCGACGAAACCGGGGGATTCCGGTCCCTGAAGGACTTGCGTCTGGACCGGGAATGGGTGTGCGCGCCGGATCGGAGCCTCCTTTTCCGGTTAATGGTGCCGGATGGTGAACGTGAATGCGAACACGTAGATAGTGACGTGCCGGCGGTTGTCCCCGGAGGGTCGAGCTGCGTTCTGACGTTCGCCCGGAACGGGATCAGCATGCAGGCGTTTCTGGAACTGGACGGAGACGCTCTCGTCTGCCGCCTGCAGATCGTCAACGATGGACCCGCACCGGTTGAAGAGATCATGTTCCCGTATGTGAGAGGTCTTGCGCCCGTTGAAAAGGCGTGCATTACGTGGCCTCATTTCCATTTCCGCAGAATTGACGACGTATTCGGTAGAGGGCTCGGCGGCGACCACCACTCGTGGAACGAGATGGCCCAGAAATACGTGGGGCGGTATCCGCACTGGCTGACCACGGCATGGTGCGACTATGGCAACGACAGCTCCGGAATAGCCCTGGAAGGGCGGCACAAAGATTTCTCGATAATGGATTTCTGCCTGCACAAAGTGGTCGAGAAGCATTTCGATCCCGTTCGGCGCTCTCTCGATCTGTACACTGTGCACCCGCACCGGGTAGCACCCGGAGAGACCTTCACGACGCCTCCCGTACGGATCCGCCTGCATGAAGGAGACTGGCACACCGTCGCGGATGAACACCGGGGCTGGCTGGACACATGGATAGGAAAGCCCGAAAGGCCCGCGCAATTTGCCGAGTCCATTGGATGGCATTTCTACTTCATGAAACATCAGGACGGACTCGAGGTGAACTCCTACGCTGACCTTCCGCGCATGGCGAAGTCCGCTCTGGCAGCTGGATGCAGGTATCTGATGGTCTTCGGGTGGCAGACAGGAGGACACGATAACAACTACATGTACCGTTACGTCCCAAACGACTCCTGGGGCGGCGAAGCGGCATTGAAAGCCGCTCTTGAGGAATGCCGGCAGCTTGGAGTACAGGTGATTCCGTTCTTCAACGGCACACTGGCAAACACGCAGATGCCGGAACACAGGGAATACGGATATCGCTGGGAAGCCATAACACGCGCTGGTCACCCGTATTACGCCGGGGACTGGGCACGCAACAATTTTGACGCTCCCTCACGCAACCGATCCATGTTACACCACGAGGTCTGCTTCTGCGAGGAATATCGTCCACATTTTCTCGACGCCGTCACGCGTATCGTCAAGGACTACGGGTTTGGCAACACGCAACTGGATCAGATTGCGGAGAAGATGTTCGTGTGCTACAACCCTTCCCACGGGCATGGAGCACCTGACAGGGCATTTGTGGACGGTCTCGCTGCGCTCCTTCCGGGAGTGCGGAAAATCGTGCGAGATGCGAATCCCGATGGAGTGATTGTCGGCGAGGGTTTCAACGATTTTGTGAACCAATGGTGTGACAGTTCGTGGACGTGGCGCGGGCTGTTCGACTTCCCGGAAGCCGTTCTGTTCTCCCTCCCCTGGTTGTTCGCCAGTTGCGAGATAGATGCCCTTGAATACGGGGATGCGAACAGAGCTTTCGCGTACAAATTACAACTCGACATGAAGATTGACGGGGGCGATGGAAATATCAGCGACTATCCGGAATTTTGCTCCTTCATCAAGAGCCATGCCGAATTGCGTAGCCGAGTCGCGCCGTATTACGTGTACGCAGACTTCCGGGATGAGGAAAATCTGGCCGTGCGCAAACCGTCCGGCGTCTTTGCAAAAACGTACCTCAACCGGAATGAAGGGAAAGTCGGCGTCGTAATAGCCGAAACGGCCGGCAAGCCTGCCGACGTTGAGTTTGCCCATACCTGGCCAACCGACGAACGGGCTGCGCGAGTGTGGTCGTCCCAGGGCGAGATGTCTCAAATCACTGTTGAAGGCGTCGTCAGAATGGAGCTTCGTCCATTCGAGGTACTTGTCGTGTGCCTCGATGGCGTGCGTACGCGCCATCTCCCCAACGTGAGGAAGGATCTATCCTGAGATGGTTGTTGTGGCCTTTCAGGGCGAGCTGGGCGCGTTCAGCGAGGCCGCCGCCCGCGCGTACTTCGGAAACGGGATCCAGTTGTCTCCCTCCGCAACCTTCCGGGACGTCTTTCTCAAAGTCAGCACCGGTGAGGCCGATAGAGGGGTGATTCCCATAGAGAACTCGCTTGCGGGCAGTGTTCATGAAAACTACGATCTCCTTCTCGAGCATAGCCTGCACATTGTGGGTGAGGTCAAGTTGCGGATTGTGCACCATCTTGTCGCAAACAAAGGAGTTGCCCTTCCGGATGTGCGACGTGTGTTCTCTCATCCGCAGGCGCTTGCTCAGTGCCAGGAATTCCTCCGAGGCCTGCCCGGAGTTACGCCGGTTCCTGTGTACGACACTGCGGGAGCGGCAAAGGAGCTGAAGGCTTCTGGTATGCGTGATGCTGCCGCGATATCAAGCGCGCAGGCTGCCATGGATTACGAACTGGAGATTCTCGCCTCGGGCATCGAAAGCAACCACCAGAACTTTACCCGGTTCCTGATCGTGGCTCTCCAGCCGGATGCAGACAGGGACAGGCCCGGCAACAAGAAGGTCTCGGTCGCATTCGCACTCCATCATGCGCCGGGGACCCTGTTCAAGAGCATTGGTGTGTTCGCATTGCGGGATATCGACCTCCTGAAAATTGAGTCCCGGCCAATCCCCGGAACCCCATGGCAGTATCTTTTTTATCTCGATTTTGCAGGCGACGTGGAGGAACCCCGCGTGGGCAAGGCTCTGGACCATCTGGGCGAGCTCACCTCGTTCCTTCGCGTGCTTGGTTGTTACCCTATCGGGGACACCATAGACAGTGCAACGCCGTTTGCCAGAGACCGAGCCGGACAGGACTCAGAACGATGACATGGCTTGAACGTGTCGGGGCTTTCCTGGCCCACCGGCGCGTACAGAGTATGGCCGCCGAGCCCGTGGAAATCCGTGAAGCACTTCGCGCGGGAGGCAAGACTCTTGTCTTCTTGCCGCAGGAACCGGAGCTTCTGGACTCTGGCGTTTCTATCTGCGTCACGCTCGCCGGCTGGTTCGGTCCACTCGCGTTGTGTTGCGTTTCCCGTGACGACAAACTACCGGATCTTTCGAACTCCGGTTATCCGGCGGTTCTGTTCCCGTGGGCGATCAGCAGGATGGGCCTGCCCACACGCAACGTACGGGAAAAGGTGAAGGTGCTCGCGCCCACCATCGCGGTCGACCTTCATCCTCAGTTCAACCTGCCGACAGCCTACCTCGCAACCGAAAGCGGAGCTTCTTTGAGAATCGGTTTTGGCGACGCTCCGTCCGGCTATTTCAACCTCCGATATGCGTGTCCCTCATTCGACCCGGCCAATTCCGCTCTGCATTACGGGCGATTCCTGCGCACCATCGAAAACCTTCGTGCTGACACCTTCGAAGAGCCCCCCAGATGAGCATTCTGGAGTCGTTCGTCGCGCTGGATTTTGAGACGACAGGCATCGATCCTTTTTCCTCCGAAATCATCGAAGTAGCCGCAGTGCGCGTACAGAGCGGGCAGATTGTAGACTCGTTCCAGACTCTGGTTCAGCCGCACAAAATGCCGTCTGTATCCATCCAACGCCTCACCGGAATCACCGCGGATGAGTTGCAGGGCCAACCGTCACTCGAGGGAGTGATGGGCAGGCTGCGGCGGTTTGTCGGCGCAACGCCTCTCATCTCTCACAACGCGGATTTCGAGGTAAGCCGTCTGCGGATGAGCATCCCGGCGGCAGAATTGCCGACGGTTTTCGACACTGTGGAGCTGGCGAGAATTGCTCTGCCGCGATTGCCCAACCATCGTCTCGAAACCCTCGTTGACGCCTTTTCCATCGAGAATCCGGAACAGCACCGTGCGCTTGGTGACGCACAGACACTCGTGGAGGTGTTCAGGGCCCTCGTGAACACCATGAGGTCCTTTTCCCCCGCGCGACTCGACACCCTGGCAAAACTGGCCCGGAGCCTTCCTCGCCCGGAACCTCCGTTCGGAGCGATCGCGGATCTGCTTCTGGATATACAGGCCGCGGCGGCGCGCTCCGCATTCGACCAGGTCTCCGCGCCGCCTCTCCAGGTCGGGGCTTTGACGAGCCTTCCCAATACGTTCGGGGCGTTCGATGACAACAGGCTGGAACCGGCTACCAGCCTTGAAGACATTGACGCAGAATCAATTGCGGAGACACTCGGGGCTCACGGTGACTTTGCGCGGGCGATGCCCACGTATGAGGTGAGACGGTCGCAGATAGACATGGCGCGAGCCGTCACTGAGATACTGAACGAGGGCGGTACGCTTCTCTGTGAGGCAGGTACCGGTACGGGGAAATCACTCGCGTACCTCGTCCCCTCTGTAACGTGGGCCCTGAAAAACAGTCACCGAGTCGTAATCAGCACGCACACGAAGAATCTGCAAGAGCAGTTGTTCTACAAGGATTTGCCGCTCGTTGCAGGAACCCTCGACGTTCCCGTGCGCTCAGTGGTGTTGAAGGGCAAGAACAATTACGTATGCCTTCATCAGTGGCATGAGGAAATCGGCCTGCCGCCCGCCGAGGCGGTGGATGCCAGCCGGGCGCTGCTGCTTCCGCTGGTTTGCTGGATAGATGAGACAGAGTCGGGAGATTTAGAGGAAAACGGCGCCTTTCAGACACTGCTGAGGTATGTTCCCGGCGCGTACTCTCTTGCCGTCCGCCTTTCGAGCGAAGGCAAACCGTGTGGTCGAAGAACGTGCAGGTACTATGACCGCTGCTTCGTGACACGTGTGCGCCGCGCAGCTCAGCAGGCTCACATCATCGTGGTCAATCACTCACTTCTTTTCAGCGACCTCGCCGCCGATCATGGGGTTATCGGCGAGTATGAGAACCTTGTCGTCGACGAAGCGCACACGTTTGAGGAGACTGCAACCGACTACCTGGGGATCGAGTTTTCTCTTCCGCTTGTGAGATCCGTTCTCGATGAAATAATCACTCCGCATGCGCGGAGCCTTCTGACGCGGATACGAGGCAATCTTCGCAGGAGCAAGATTGAAGACTCAACAAGGAAGTCGTTCGAGGTTCAGCTCGGGGCGACGGGCCAAGCCGCGGAACTTGCAGGTGAAAAAGCGGAGGCGTTCTTTCGTGCGGCAAAGAATGAGCTCGGAGCGCCTCACCCTTCGTCTATTTACTCGTCCAAAATGCGATACTCCTCGGAGGTGAACGTCTTCAATGAGATACGGGAGCATCGTGACGATCTTTCTTTCGCGTTGAAAACGTTGCACGATGGGTTGCAAACCCTCGCCTTGTGGCTGAGGGACCTGTCTTCGGGAGGCGTTCCCGAACAAGATGAGCTGCTCGCCGACACGGAACTGCGGCAAGCAGACGTCGCTCGTCTGACGGCCGCGATGGACCTGATCACCCGTGCCGGAGACGAGGGCATGGTGTACTGGTCCGAGATGCCACCACACGGCGACGAAACCAGACTCAAGTTCATCGCAGCACCTCTGGACGTTGGTGCGACGCTGCGGAGGAATTTCTACCCGAGTCTTCGGTCGCTCGTGATGACCTCGGCAACACTTTCGGTCGCGGAGAAGTTCAACTACTTCCGACAAAGGCTCGGCCTGGAAGATGATTCTGTGCGAACGATGGCGGTGAAATCACCGTTTGATTTCGAGAACCAGGTACACATCGCCCTTCCCGGGTGGTTTCCAGAGCCCCGGGATTCTGCTTTCGAACCGGAAGTCATTTCTTTGCTGCAAGTCCTGATTCCCAGAATCCATCGCGGCACGCTGGTGCTGTACACTTCCCACGGGATGTTGGAAAACGCGTACAACGCCCTGAAACAACCGTTTGAGGAACAGGGCATCCTGCTTCTAGGCCAACGGTTCGATGGTTCACGATCCAGCATCACAAATCGGTTCCGTCAGGATCGGCAAAGCGTTCTTTTCGGCACAGAAAGCTTCTGGCAGGGTATCGACGTACCGGGAGAAGCGCTGGAGCTCCTGATCATTGTGAAGCTCCCGTTTTCGGTGCCTGGCGAGCCCTTGGAAACCGCGCAGAGTGAGGCTCTGGCCGCTGCCGGCAAAAACCCGTTTCTTCATCTGGCCGTTCCGAAAGCTGCGATCAGATTCCGGCAGGGCTTCGGACGACTCATAAGGCACCGCAACGACAAAGGTGCAGTGCTGATTCTCGACACGCGGCTGGTAAGCAAGGACTACGGCCGCGCGTTTCACCGCTCGCTGCCCGCGTCCTACACCGTGTACCGTTCTCAGGAGGAACTGATAGCGGGTTTCGAAGCGTGGTTTGCCGCCGAAATCTCAACGAAGCTGTGAAGAGGCCTTTTCGGTGATGATTGTCTCGATCGCGGACAATCAGTACGGTTCCGCCGAACTCACCGACGTGCGGGCCGGTAGAACTACGTTTTTCAATGTCCCAAGTTGATCGTTGTGAAGGAGTGTCAAATGGTACCCGTCAGAGTTGCTGTTACCGGCGCGGCCGGTCAGATTGGCTACAGTCTGCTTTTTCGCATTGCTTCAGGAGAGGTTTTCGGGAAAGGGCTGCCTGTGGTGCTTCAGTTGCTGGAAATCCCCCAGGCAATGAAGGCCCTTGAAGGCGTCGCGATGGAACTTGAGGATTGCGCGTTCGCAAATCTTGCGGGAGTCGCGCTCTCCGACACCCCGGAACAAGCGTTTTCCGGCGCAAACTGGGCATTGCTCGTCGGCTCCAAGCCGAGAGGGCCGGGAATGGAACGAATTGACCTCCTTCGGGACAACGGCGGCATATTCGTACGACAGGGCAAGGCGCTACTGAATGCTGCTTCAGATGTCCGGGTCGTTGTGGTGGGAAATCCATGCAACACGAATTGCCTCATCGCGATGGCACACGCCGGAGACATACCTCCCGAACGGTTTTCCGCGATGACGCGCCTTGACCAGAATCGCGCGACGGCGCAACTTGCGTGTCGTGCCGGAGTTCCAGTGGGTCAGGTCACGAACGTCACCATCTGGGGCAACCACAGCACCACTCAATACCCGGATTTCGAGCACGCGCGGATCAACGGCGAGCCAGCAGAAACAGTCATTCGAGACCGCTCGTGGCTGGAAAACGATTTCACCGAGACGGTACAGAAGCGAGGGGCAAGCGTGATTGCGGCTCGGGGGGCTTCGTCTGCCGCGTCTGCAGCCAATGCCATCATCGACCACGTGAAGTCGTTCCTCCTCCCGACTCCGGGGGGACATTGGTTCAGTGCTGCCGTCAAGTCCGATGGTAGCTACGGCGTGCCGGCGGGACTCGTATCGTCGTTCCCGATCACAAAAAAAGAAACGGACAATTGGTGCATTGTACCGGACCTGATTCTCAGCGAATATGGCAAGAGAATGCTCGCGAACACGGTCCGCGAACTGGAATCGGAACGCGATATGGTGAAGGACATGCTGGGTTCGTGAATGCCCGGCGGTGATGTTCCACAGTCACGCAAAGAAAGGGAACTACTGTGGCGATACTCCTGATGAAGGACTGGGTCGAAGAGCGTCTCAAAACTCCCCCGCGGAATTCCTGCGCGGCAACGACACCCGCCGAGTTCCTCGAGTGGCAGAGATCCTTCCGACGTTCAATCAAACGTGCGTTGGGGCAGTTCCCCAAAAGTGTACCGTTGGCTCCAAAAACGCTGGAGAAGACGGACTGTGGCACGTACACTCGCGAGAAGGTCGTGTTTCACAGCGAGCCGGCAATGGCGGTGGTGGCGTGGGTCCTTGCACCCAAACGCACAAAAAGGGGGCAACGTGTGCCCGGTCTTGTATGCGCCCACGGGCACGGACTTGGCAAAAACCCACTCGTAGGCCTCGATAACAACGGGCAGGTTCACGAGGATTACCAGCACCGGCACGCCATTCAGTTTGCAGAGCGCGGCTACGTAACCATCGCGCCTGATTGGCGTGGATTTGGCGAGCGAAGGGACGGACCCCCGTGGGACGATAAGGGCCGTGACGGCTGCAACCTCCGTCACCTCGCCGCCGGTTATTTCGGGTTTTCACTTCTTGCGCTGCAGATCCACGACGGGATGAGGTGTATTGATTACCTGCAATCGCGAAAAGAGGTGGACCCGAGCCGAATCGGGTGCGTCGGCGTATCATTCGGCGGGACCATGACGACGTATCTGGCGGCCATGGACCGGAGAGTAAAGGCGGCAGTCATCTCGTGCTACCTGAGTACAATCGTGAATGGCCTCAGACGCACGAATTTCTGCGGAGCGCAGTACATGCCGGAATTGCGCGCACACGGCGACATACCGGATGTTGCGCTGCTTGCGGCCCCACGGCCTTTGCTCGCTGAGGTAGGTGAAAAAGACCGCTGTTTTGAAGTGGATGACGCGCTCCAGGCATGTGAACGTGTCAGGGCTGGTTACCTCGCCGCCGGCCACCCCGATCGTTTCGACGTGGATCTGTTTCCTGGAGAGCACGAGTTCAGCGGGCGCAAAGCGTTCGACTGGTTTGATCGCTGGCTGAAGTGAGATGAGATCATAAGCGGTATCTGGATCCGCGCCAGCGCGTTCTCCCTGATAGCAGGACCATGATGGCAACGACAGGCTGATAGATCACCTGCCACAGAGTCAGAAGCGGGCTCATCGGTGCCCATTTCCAGTTCTTTCGGGCGCCAATGAGGGCTGCGTCCGCGAGGAAACTCGAGCACCACACCATAGCAGGGATGCGCCAGTCGAGCACTCCACACCATGCCATCGCCGAAGTGAGGGCAATCCACGACCGGTGAGCAAAGGCAAACGCAGGCAGAAGCATTTGCCCGACCTGGAGGTGACGTACGCCGGCCGCCCAGCGAATTCTCTGCCGCACGAAATCTCTGATTGACGAGCACGGGCGAGTAAGCACGGCGGCCGCATCCCGGGCGGTAGTTATGCTCCATGATGTCGCAGCGACTCGTTGAACGAGTGCACAATCCTCAGTGATCGTGTAACCGAGATTCCGGTATCCCCCCACCTCCTCGTACGTCTTGCGCCTTATCCCCAGATTGTTGCCTATCGCCGATACGGGACGCCCGAGCGCGATCATTCCGAAAGCAACGCTGAGGAGATACGCAAGTTCGCACTTTTCCAGCAAGGACGAGATCGACCGGGTCGTGGGAATCGTCGTCCAACCTGCCACCATGCCCACGCGGGGGCTGGAAAAGGCTGCCACCATGTCGGCGATCCACGAAGAAGGCACTACACAATCCGCATCCGTGAACAGGATGATGTCTCCGAGTATGCCCATTCCCGCCATGTGCTCGATTCCAGCCGCAAGTGCGTTCTGTTTCCCTCCGTATGCAGGATCGCACTCAT
>JAKPPK010000426.1 GCA_029547385.1 Candidatus Latescibacterota bacterium | reverse complement strand
CCCCAGAACTTGGCCGAATACGCCAGCAATCCGTCCTCTCTGTGCTCAAACACCGGCCGTTCCACAATGTGCAGCGATTCCGGCAGCATAACAGAATCACTCCTCGGGATATACTCGCCATCCCGGAAGAAGCCCACCCCGAGCACCTCTTCCAGCAGCCAGTAAACCGCGTACAGCGTCCCCCGGTCACTGCTTCCGCCAACAAAACACACATCGCGGTTGCCGCGCCGCGCGGTTTTGATCACGAAACCGTCCCAGCCCGGTGAGTCTTCGGACAGAGAAAGAACTCCCTCATGCACCGCCTCGGCGACAACTGAATTGGTGTCCGCCCTCCCGATTACCACCGCATTCATGCCGTCCGGAATACCCGAAACCGTGGGAAGGGCCGCACCGCTGATCAGGCGGAGGTAATGGACAAGCTCTTCCGCGGCGTGGCGTTCCAGCCACGTCGGCTGAGCGCCCGACACTACCACGCTGCACGGCGCGCCTTTGTCAACCAGAACCATCTCGAGTCCTCCTGTTGCACCGCGTACGGTATGCCGTCACGCGGCACGATACCTCAGGCGTTGCCCCCCGCCTGCTGAGAAAGCCACCATCCGGCAAGTTCGCCGGGTCCGGTAAGCCATGCATCTGTGTCTGTGCCGTAATCGAGTATGCGCAGGTAGAGATCGCCCCAGGCGCCGTTCATGTTCTGCGGATGCCAGAGAACCGTCAGCACGCCGCTGCATTCTGCCACCGCGTCCAGAAGACGCCGGATAACGGTCCACGCGTCCGCGGGGTCGAGCCGCATGTACAATTGAAGCGTGGTATCCATCACCGCGAGGGGAACTTCCAGAATCGGAATGAAACGATCAGCGTTACGGTCGAACGGGGTATAGGGGTGGCACATCCCGTTTCGAAAGCCCACACAGTCCGCATACCCGAACGTCGTATCGTAACGGAAACCTGCCTCCGCCAGTAACCGCCACGTCCCGGGAACATCGAAGCGCAGATAATGCGCGCGGAACCCCGTCACCGGCGTCCCGAGTTCCACCTCGAGGCGGATTTTTTCCCGTCTCAGTACCGACGGATCGCAATACGCCCCGTGCCCGCCATGCAGCCCCACTTCCCACCCCCGCGCGACGAGACTGCGAAGCTGCGCGCCAACCTCTTGAACCCGGAAGTAAAAGTCTTTTTCGCCTTCCTCCAGCGCGAGGGAGTAGAACGCGCTCTTCGCGCCGCGTTCTTTTTCGATGTCGGCGATGCGCGCCAGATTCCATCCCGGATCACCTCGCTTGAGCGACCGGGAAAGGAGCAGTTCAGCGGAACGCGCACTTGCGCGCCTTGCACGGCTCAGGAGACCGGCTCCGCCGCTGCGGTACCGATTCAAATGGAGTGCGTCAATATCGTGGGAGAGGCAGATTGCGTAGCGTCTGCCGGCGGGAAAAGCGGGAAATGCGCCAGTTTCAAAAAGAAAACGCGAGACGACGGGATCAAACGGCGCCCGCTGTTGCGACGCGAAAAACCGAAATCTTCCCAGTCCGTCGAGGAAAATCGGCTCGTATTCCTCCCGGCGGGTGTACAGATCCCAAAGGTACCCGTTCGCTCGCAGAACGGCAGACACAGCCTCATCCATCGCTGCTCTCGGGCGCCGAAGGATTCACCTTTGCAACCCGCTCCCAGTATTCGCGGGCCTGATCGAAGCTGTCTTTCATGATCGTGGTCTTGCCGATCTCATCAATGAGAGCGCGGGCTCCCTTCGCACGCTCTTCCGGCACCACGCCAAGGGCAAGCAACATCAACGCGTGGTGCACGAGGCCTGTCTCGAACAGCGCCCTGTTTACGTCACCAACCGCGGCGGAACCGCGCGTCGCGTCCAGAAAGATCTCGTACAGGCGCGCCGTCGCTCCCGTGAGCGCGAACTCCGCCTTTGTCGCGTGGTACATACGCCACCTCACCTTCTGATCTTCCGACGGGACGGTGTCCCCGGCCGGCATCAATCGGGGTGCCGGGTGGTCTCCGCCGGACCCTTCTACCGCGCGTTATTCCCACTCCATGGTGGCCGGAGGCTTGTGGGTGATATCATAAAACACCGCGTCCACCACGGGAAGCGCCGCAAGCCGCGAAACCAGCCGTCGCAACGAACGCTCCGGAAGAATCGCGAAACTCGCCGTCATCACGTCCGTGGATTCGAGCGGGCGCAGCACCACCGATTCGCCTTCTTCGCGCTCGCCGAGGGGAATAAGGATGGTGGGAAACTGGAAAAAATCCCCCGCAAGCCCATCCTCAACGAGAACACTCATTGCGGCGTGATCGGCCAGCCGCAGCAGATCCAGCCGGGGCCGGTCCAGAAACCGTGCGCGCAACTTCAGCCGAGGCAACGAACGCGGATACACCAGCAACATCACGCGATTCACTTCGGGGACGGTGTTCGTGATGCGCGTTGAAAGGCGTTCCAGTTCCTCCCAGTTCACCGCGCCGCCGTCCGGGCGCCACAGCGCCACGGGGTGCCGGTACGTCCGTTCATCCCCCTGAACGCCAACACTCCTGACGGGCAGGATTTCGCTTTCAAATCCGAGGCTCCCCGCCAGTGCGCGAACCTTCTCCTTTGCCGACGCCTCAATCGGTTCCTCCACGCCGTCCGAACAGAGACACCGGACGGAAAGCCCCGGCCCCGGAAACGGGTGGCGCTCCACCAGCGCGTCGGGCAGACCGAGCTGCCGTCCAACCTGTCGCACTTCATCCTTGTACAACTGGTCCAACGGCTCGATGATTTTGCCTTCCTCCAGCATCTGACGAATGATCGCCACACGGTTGTGGTGCGTCTTGATCACCGACGCGTGCCGGGTTCCCCCCGATTCGATAATGTCCGGGTAGAGGGTGCCCTGGCCCAGCATCCAGTGATCGGGGTCGAGGCCGATCCGCTCAAGCTCCTCCTGTTGCACGCTGATGAACGTGTCACCTACGATCTGCCGCTTCTGCTGGGGATCCGTCACCCCCTTCACCGCCGCGAGGAACTTCTCGCTCGCGTCCACCACGTGCAGGTTGTGGAACCCCGCACATTCAAGCGATTCCTTAACCAGCACCGACTCATTCAGCCGCATGAAGCCGTTGTCAATATGGAGACCGATGACACGGTGCTCCCCCAGTGCCCTGCTCAACAACACAAACGCCACGGACGAATCCACCCCGCCCGACACAAGCATGAACACGTTCCTGTCACCCGCCTGCCTCCTGATGCGCTCCTCGGCCTGCGTGATAAATTGCTCCATCGTCCAGGTGCGCGCGCATCCGCACAGAGAAAGGAAATTGTCCAGCATTTTCTGCCCGTGCGGGGAGTGCGTCACTTCTGGATGAAACTGGAATCCGAACATGCGCCTCTGAACGTCACCCATCGCGGCGATTGGGCAATCCGCCGTTCCACCCAGAACTGCAAATCCATCCGGAACGCGGGTTACCGAGTCTCCGTGGCTCATCCAGACGCGCTCCACGGGCTCAAGACCCTCGAAAATAGCGTCGTGGTCGGTGATATGAAGCTCCGCAATCCCGTACTCCTGGCGATCGCCCCGCCGCACTTCCCCGCCCAGTTCCTTCGCAAGCAGTTGGTGGCCGTAACAAAGGCCGAGCACCGGCAGTCCGGTGTGAAGCCAGCGGGCATCAAACGGGGGCTGGTCCGGGCTGTGAACCGACGAGGGCCCGCCGGAAAGAATCAGCCCGCGAACACCTTCAAGATTCGCCGGCGGCTCGGACGGGAGCATAATTTCTGAAAACACGCGGAGCCGACGCACCCGGTTGGCGATAAGATGCGCGTACTGCCCGCCAAAATCGAGAACAACGATTCTCTCCTGCACAGGAACGTTCATCCGGTATCTCTCGGTTACGGGATTCACCCGCGGCAATCGTTCGCGGGCGGAAAAGGTGGGTAACAGACGCAGAAAAAACGCCGCGTATGCCTACGTACGCTATAAAAAACCTCCCGAGCGGTCAACGTCCCGCCCCGCCCGCTGCCAGGGCGATTTTGTCCTGAACCCGTCTACACCGTTATTCCCATCGGAAGCGGTGTCTGGACTCTGGCGGCAAAGGGGTGGTTCCGTGCGGATGGAAATGAAGTTGTTCGCAGCGCTCACAGGCGCGTCAATTGCCCTTGCAGCGGGCATTCTGTCGTGGTGGAGCGCCGCCATTCTGTCAATTCTCAGATGGGTTCCCCTCACGGACTCAACGATTGCATGGGCGGCGTGTTCAGGCCTTGCGGCGGGGGTTCTACTGGCATGGGTGTGGTACCGGAGAAATGCAGGCAGAGTGTTCTCGATTCCGATGGGCCATCTCGCGGTTCTGTACGTCATCTGGTCGGTGTTTTCCTTTGCGTTTTTCATGGGGTTTCCTTTTGGCGCGTTTCTCCTCGGGTGGCTTGCGGCGGTCTATCTCGGACGTCGCGCCGCGTACGAGCGGCATGGCGTGGAGTGCGGGGTTCGGAAACAGGTGCGTTTCATCGGTTTCGTACTGGGCGTGGAGTGCCTTGCTGCGGGCTTTTTCAGTGCGCTGGGGGATCCGCATACATGGCGGTTCGTTCTTTCTCTTTTTGGCGCGGAAATGCTGGCTGAACGCGGGATTCTGAGCCTTTTGACGGTTATCGGCGTGTGTGCAGTTCTCGTCTCCGCACAGATCATGGTTGTCAGATGGATCGCCGGATGGGCCAGCCGGTGGGGGGCGTGAGAAGGAAAGGTCGAGCTGGCGCTTGACATGGTGAGCGGGGATTTCGTATGCTAACTAACCAGTCGGTTAAACCGACTGATTGGTTGAGCTGCGACAGGAGAAAGCCCCATGAACAGGGACTCAGATGCCCGCCAACGGATACTCGATGCCGCAACAGAAGTGTTCGTCGACAAAGGGCTATCCGGAGCACGAATGCAGGAGATCGCTGACCGGGCACAAATCAACAAAGCGATGCTGCATTACTACTTCACCAGCAAGGAAAAGCTGTACGAAACCGTCGTATCCGCTGCAGTTCAGGGGATCA
>JAKPPK010000415.1 GCA_029547385.1 Candidatus Latescibacterota bacterium | reverse complement strand
AGGATTTCACAGGAACTGTACGATTTGATACAGACAGGCTCCCGTGCGCAGGGACGCTTTTCAACGGCATAAGGAGGTAGGTTGAATGGGATTTATATACAACGATACATCTTCTGCGGATATGGGTCTGAAAGCACGGCTCACCTCCTGGCAGGTGTGCGGAAATCTCCGCAACTATACTGCGTCCATTCCAGGTAAGAGCGGCATCGCGGACTTCGGCGCGGATTTCGACTATAGGGAGATCAATGTATCGTGCAGCATCCCGCCGAAGAGAACCTTTGCGGCTCTCGTGTCGGTGCTGGACGATATCGCACTGTGGCTCGATCCTGCGGGCGGACTGAAACAGCTTATATTTGACGATGTGCCGGACAGGTACTTCATGGCAAGGCTCTCCGAGAAGGTGAACTGCGAGAGGCTGCTCATCCGCTCGGCGGGCAGCTTCGATTTGAAATTTCTCTGTCCCGATCCGTTTGCCTACGCCGTGGAGGACGAGGAATTTTCCATCACGGCAGCGGGTACGCACACGGTCAAACGAGCGAAAGGAAACATTGAGTCCCATCCCGTTTATCGCATCAAGGGCGTTATCACCTCCGGCGTGAACAACTACATCACCATCACCACGAACGGCTCACAGCTTAAGGTCGTGAACGCCGCGCTTGCGGCAGCGGAAACGCTGGTGGTCGATACTGACATGATGACGTCATGGGTAGAGAATGCGGACGGCAACGTCCTGCGGAACGGTCTGCCCTACCTTTCGGAACTGAATTTTCCCTCGCTTGAGGTCGGCGATAACACGATAACTGTGGAAGAGAATAACGCAGAATTTACAAGCCTTGAGATACAGGCAAGAAGCAGATGGAGGTGACGGTTCATGTCCTTAAAAACAATACTGGACAAGCAGACGGATTTCACGGGAGAGTTTCCCGCGGAATATGCCGGGGGCGGTCTGTGGCGGTTCAATGAGGATGCGCCGGACTCCGATACCTTCCTTGCCGATTCCTCCGGCAACGGCAGGAAGGCATATATCAATAACTGGAGCGGAACGACCGCCTCACTGACAAACGGCATATTCGGCTCTTATTTCCGCATGAATATCAATAATCCCTCCTCAGAGCAGACCTATCTCAAGGTTACGAATGACGGCACGATGTTCTCCGACATCGGAGAGCGTATCATCGTAGGCGGCTGGATGCGTCCGACCACCTATTCCGTGGG
>JAKPPK010000413.1 GCA_029547385.1 Candidatus Latescibacterota bacterium | reverse complement strand
GTGTGGCAGACACAGGTTGCGGACGCGGCGGAGGACCGTCTCGCCTGCGTGTTCCCGAACCTGATTGACGATCCATTTCTGGGGCTGTGCCTCTTCTACTCGTTTGGTTCCTCCGACAATGCCCGCCCGCGCCCGGGGTATTCAAGGTTGGTGCGCGCGGAAAGCGGTGATGTGGTGTGGGAAGTGCGCAGCCGTTCCCATCACGCGGGAAACGG
The DNA here is from genome assembly GCA_029547385.1 of Candidatus Latescibacterota bacterium. Classification (GTDB taxonomy): domain Bacteria; phylum Latescibacterota; class MWCZ01; order MWCZ01; family MWCZ01; genus MWCZ01. The sequence continues at coordinate 1,634 of JAKPPK010000413.1, read as the reverse complement.
GTCGTGCATCGCTGCGGATCTGGACGGCGACGGAAGGCCGGAAATCTCGTGGTGGGATTCCGCCAACGTCTTCTGTTCCGATCTGCGGACCGGTGATCTGCGGTGGGAGTATTCCGATCGCGTCCAGATTTGCCACGGCAGACCCGCGCTTGCGCATTTGAGAGGAATCCCCGCCATCATCGTGGGAACCGAGTACAGCAATCAGGACGGCACCTCGTCCGTCCTCGCGCTCGACGGATCAGGCGGAGTCCTCTGGCGGAAGGACGGGTTCCCGGAAGACCTGGGGTCTACACCGGTCATCCTCGCGGATGTCGACCACGATGGCAGGGATGAGTTCGTCATCGCAGGTCTTGATCTCGTGCATCGCGACAACAGGGAAACATCCTCCCTGTGGTGTTTCCGGGATGACGGCGAACTGGCGTACAGGGTTCCGTGCGGGTGCGGCGGGTTGGCCGTCGCCAGAGTTCGAGGGGAGTTGCTGGCCGCCGGTATCACCAATACGCGGGACGGCGGAAATAGTGGCGCTCGAGAGGTTCGGCTGTTCTCACTGTCTACGGGAGAGTTGAGGCACGCCCACCCCTTGCCGCGCGCGTACCTTGACGCACAGAATCCCGTTGCAGCCGATGTAGACGGAAACGGCCTGCCGGATTTCCTGCTTGCCACCGGCAATTCGAGCGGGTACGGCAACGATCCGGCCATCCCGCCCTGCGCGGATGTGTATGTCGTCCGTTCCGATGGCGCAACGCTCTGGACGGAAACTTTTCCGGACTACATTCATCAACCCTTTGTGAGCGACGTCGACGGTGACGGCAGGAATGAGATGCTTTTCCCGTGCAGCGACGGATCGTTGTACTGCATCCGCACCCCGGGAATCGCCGCCCAGTCCGTCTGGCCGTGCACGGGCGGGAGCTATTCCCGCTGGTACAGCGCAACATGAGGCGAAGGTGCCGGGTGGAACACCACGTTCGGGACCTCCCAATCGCACCGGCACCACTTCCGGAAACCAGCGCACAAACTGCGGGAATGCTGTCGGAGCGCTTTGAGGAGAGCTCCGTGCCAGATCTGTGACAGGGGATTCTTGCCCGTTCAGAATACAGGTTCGTCGAGAACAAAACCCGAATGTGAACTGCGTAAGTACGGAATTTCTTTTGTTTCGGTACGGAGGGGGTAGACAGACAACAAAAAAAACCATACATTGAACGGTTGAGGAACACGTGGCAAAGGAATGGAGCGCGCGAGCACTGTGCATCGTTCCGGATGCTGAAAAGTGTCCTCCGTCTTGTTCCCCTCTACGTGTTGCTTCGAGGGACGCGGATCGGTGGGCTTATTACCAGCGGGGCAAAGCGCATGGATGCACCACAGAAGAAATCGAACCCTCCGGCTCCGCGCGTCGGGCCGGGCCGGGCGGACGGCGTGAGGCTTCCGGAATTCCTTCAGAAGCAGGTGGATGCGATTGATGAAACGGCGATTCTCAACGAGCTGATCGCCGCCATCTCGCCCGAACTGCTGGATCTTGAACCCCGGACGGAAACGGTTCCTGCACCTGCCGCCACACCGGCACCTCCGCCAGCCCCTGCGCCCCGGGAAAAACAGCAGCCTTCCCCGCCCAGGGAGCAGAAGGAAGAGGCTGAAGC
>JAKPPK010000410.1 GCA_029547385.1 Candidatus Latescibacterota bacterium | reverse complement strand
CGCGCTCAAAATACCAGCGTTGGGGTACAGAACGTTCGCTCTCGCTCAAGGCCATGCCCCCGTGGCGGCGTGTGCGCTGGCGCACGTGGAGCACGGCGCAGAAAACGAGTATTTCCGGCTCGAGATGGACTGGAATACCGGTGGCATAAAGAGTCTGGTGGAGAAAAGGAGCGGCGTCGACCTGGCAATTCCGAATCGTCCAATGGGGCTTCTTGAGTATGCGGTCGAACGACATCATGGGATGTCCGCCTGGGTCATCGGCGACATTCAGACATCGAGGCTTCTCGGCGAGATCACCTCGCTCGAAGAAAAACGGGGACCCTACCAAGTCTCGTTTGTCGCAAAAACGAAAGTGAATGAATCGAAGATCACCCTTGAGACAATCGTGCGTGCGGGCTGTCCTCTGGTGGAAATTGTGATCTCGGCAAACTGGCTCGAGCGCGGCGGTTCGGATGTCGGCGTTCCGTCGTTGCGCTTTCATGTGCCAGTCAACGTGGAGTCCGGCTCGGCGCTTTTTGAAACGCCGTACGGAAACATTCGCCGCACCTTGACCGCCGGGGAGGAAGTGCCTTCGCAACGTTGGGTTGACCTCAGCGGCACAAATGCGGGCGTAACTGTCGTCAATGACAGCAAATATGGTCATGCGATCGATGGGCGAGCCGTCAGAACGACGCTGATCCGCAGCGCGTATGACCCGGATCCCCTTCCAGAAGTCGGCGAACAGCGGATCAGGATGGGGGTACTCCCCCACGGGGCGGATTGGAAGGCGTCAGCGTCGACGCGCGCCGGGGTGGATTTCAACCAGCCGCTGGTCGTCGTAGGAACTGGTGTTCATTCAGGCCGCCTGCCAAACAATGCGAGTTTCCTGTCTGTCGACGAACCGAACATCGTTCTGGCGGCGGTCAAACGAAGCGAAGATGGTGGGGCGATAATTGTTCGTGTCTATGAAACCGATGGTTGCCGAACCGATGCGCACGTGAGGTTTGGCACGTTTCTCGCGGTTTCGGAAGTGAATGCTGTGGATCTTCTGGAGCGAACGACGACAGACAGGGTGGAGAGAGACGGGAACACGATTCGGGTCGAGGTGCCCCCGTTTGGCATTTCCTCTCTGAGAGTATCGTTTGCCAAATAGGGTAGGGAGCACTGCCATGAAACTCAGGAATGCGATTGCCGCTTCTGCCGCGATCGGACTTGTGGCACTGGTTTCGGGGTGCGGAGTTCTCAACAAGGCTGTGCAGAAACCGAAGGTGTCATTCGAGGCGGTATCAGTGCGTTCGCTGAGCTCTGAGTCCGTCACAATGGATGTCCATCTCAACGTCCAAAACCCGAACGTGTTTGACGTGCCGCTGAAGAAGTACTCGTATGCGTTGAATATCGGGGAGAGCCGGTTGCTGAGCGGCGAACAGGGGCTCTCGGTTACGGTTCCGGCACGGGGGTCGGGGCAAATCAGCGTTCCTCTGACCGTGCGTTTCAGAGAAGTGATGGGAGCCATTGAGGCTGTGACGGATACCGATGTGGTACCCTATTCGATCGGCGGAACGGTTACGATAGACGCGGGGCCGCTTGCCGGGTTGACAATTCCGTTCAACCACTCTTCGTCAATTCCCCGGCCAGCTCTCCCCTCGATCACCGTAGAGCGGCTCTCCGTTACGTCATTGTCGCTAAGCGGCGTGAACGCCAACCTTGTTCTCTCCGTCAGGAACCCCGGGAGACTGGCGTACGCGCTGGAAAACTTCGCAGGTGATCTGGAACTGAACGGAAGCAAGCTCGCCACGATTGATGGAATCGGCGGAACACAGCGTCTGCCAGGGGGAAGCGCGCAGACGATCACTGTACCGCTCCGACTTTCGTCCACGCAGGCGCTGACAGGGATCCAATCGCTTCTCAATTCGGGCGCCATTTCGTATCGTATCAAGGGAACGGCGGGTGTGTCCGCAGATGTGCTCGGAAGGATGCCGCTGACGATCGACCAAAGTGGTACCACGAGGATTACCCGTTGATGTTTTCCTCCGGGCTGTTGCCATCTGAGGATGAATCGTGTACGTTAGAAGCATGACGGTTACTCGGGAGAACGCGATGCGGAAATCCGTTGCGGGTGTGCTTGCCGGCGTAGTGGCTGTATTCGGCTATGCGGTGGGCCGGCCTACGTTCTCTTCTCTGGGGCTGCTGCCGAACCTCGGCAACGTTCCCGGCACGGCGACGGAGTGCCAGGTGTGTCACGTATCCGCGGGTGGGGGCGGCGCGCTTAATGCCTTCGGGGGCACCGTTCAGGCGAATCTCACCGGTGGCGTACCGGATTGGTCGCGCATACGAGTTCTGGACTCGGATGGTGACGGGTATTCCAACGGGCAGGAACTGGGTGATCCGCTGGGGTACTGGCAACCCGGCCAGCCGAATCCCGGCCTTCAGACCAAGATCACAAATCCGGCGAACGCAATGAGCAAACCCACGGGGCCTTCGGGAGTCCAGATCGTGACGACCCCGACCGCATGGGGTGTGATCAAAGCGTTGTTCCGCTAGTCTACGCAGCTTTGCCCTCCGACATCCTACCTGACATCCAGCTTTCCCACAGGCAAAGAACGCCGCCATGTGCCGACGTTTGATTTCCTCTGAAAAGGTTCCCGCTGAGTCGTGGAACGACTGGCGGTGGCACATTCGGAACCGAATTACCACTCTTGACGAACTGCGGTGCGTCGTCGCACCCGACGAGGATGAAACAGAACGACTGCGGCGTGTGGTGGCGCGGTTTCCGCTTTCGATCACGCCGTATTATGCGAGCCTTATTGACTTCGACGATCGACAGTGTCCCATACGGCGACAGGTAGTGCCTTCTGTAGAGGAAATCGAAGATCCGGACGGCGTCGAGGACCCTTTGGGAGAGGTAGAGCAGTCTCCGGCCCAGAACGTCATCCAGATCTACCCGGACCGGGTGGCTCTCACCGTCGTCACGCAATGCCCGGTTTTCTGTCGCTTCTGTTTCAGGAAACGTCTGTTCTCGACGACAAGGGGGGGAGCGGTTCGGGGGTTGGAGAAGACCATCGAGTACATCCGCGGGACGCCGCAGATCAAAGACGTGCTTGTCACTGGCGGAGACCCTTTGATCGCGTCAGACAGCTTTCTCGAACGGCTCTTAAGATCGTTGCGAAGCATTCCGCACGTGGAAATCATTCGAATCGGGACACGTGCGCCGGTTGTTCTTCCTCAAAGAATTACCCCGCGGCTGTGTGCGATTCTGTCGCGTTACCATCCGCTATGGGTAAACACGCATTTCAACCATCCGAAGGAGCTCACGCCGGAAGCGCGGGAAGCCTGCGACAGGCTTTTGCGCGCCGGGATCCCGCTGGGAAATCAATCGGTTCTTCTGAAAGGGGTGAACGACGACCCGGAAACCATGCGCGAGCTGGTGCGCGGCCTTGTACGGATGCGCGTCCGCCCGTATTACCTGTTCCAATGCCATCTTGTGCGAGGGACCCGACATTTTCGAACGACCATCGAACAGGGTCTTCGGATAACCGGTGCATTGCGGGGGCATGTCTCCGGTATCGCGAATCCGTTGTTTGTCGTCGACACACCGGACGGCAAAGTTCCCCTCTTGCCCAGACGCGGGTTGAAACGACGCGAGGGCGATTACGTCGTTCTGGAGACGTTCAAGCGAACTGAATGGCGCGAATACAACCCAACGGCAGACGGGCAGAGGAAAGGAAGGGAAGACCATTGAGCAACGACGCACCACTGGGTGACCGGGCACGAGCGTTGGCGAGGAACCTCCATGTTCTGACCGTCATGTTCCCGGATTCAGAGAAACCGTTGCTGGGAATGCAGCTGCGCAATGCGGCGATCGAACTGGTGACCGAGGCAGTGGTGGCGAGCGCAACGGATGATCCGGCTGAGAAGCAGGAAATGCTGCGCCTTGCGGCGGTCAACTGCATCCGGATCAGGGAACTGATTCAACTGGCGCGGGAACTGGATCACCTGCCTGAGGATGATGTTGCAGAGCTGATTGCCGCGGTGGAGGTCATCAACGCGACGATCGCCCGCGAACGGAGGACAGCGCGTTATTGAACGAGATCAATTGCCCGTGATTTTCCCAAGCATCACGTAATCCGTTGTGTTGCTTGTGGCAGGATCAACGTTTTCTCCGCCAACCGTGAAAATCGTATTTCCCACGACGCACGCGTGAATATCGTTGAGTCCGTGGG
>JAKPPK010000399.1 GCA_029547385.1 Candidatus Latescibacterota bacterium | reverse complement strand
AGAAAGGTGCCGTCCCGTTGGGCAACGACAACTGAGAGCGATGGTTAGAAATCATGTTGAAGCGGATGACCGTAGGTGAAGCGCACTTGAGGGATTCCATTGCGGGTGATGTAGGCGCGCGCGGTGACGGGCATGGTGCCGGTCCAGCCTACGGATTCGGGTTGGTGTTCGTCCCAGCGGTCTACTTCGATGACGCGTCCGTGGGCGAGGATGCGGTAGGTGATGCGCGTTTTAGCCTGTGGGCCGACTTGCGCACGCGAGCGTCCGATGATGGTCCCGTGGAGGTGAAGCCCTTCGTGTGTTGGCTGAGCCACTGTTTGATGCTTGCTAGGCATTTTTCTCCGACTCCTTTTTCACTGGCTAGGGTGGTCATGTAGGCGTTTACAACTTGGTTACTGGTATGCAGTTCGAGCGAAGACAGTATCTTGGTGAAACGTCCCAAGCCCATGTCCTGGATGGGAATGGAGGGCACGTCGGGAACGCGCCAGAAGTTGTATTTGTCGTAGCTGAAGGATTCCCCGGTGCGTTGGACGTGGTACAGGCTGGTGGCGAGGCGTCGTGCGACGGCGCCGCAGGCTTTGCGGAATCCGCCTTTGGGGTGGGATCGCATGAGTTTGTATCCCCAGCGTCCGAAGGGTTCGTTGCGTTTCTGGATGAGCTGTCCGGCGGCTTGCATGAGGGCGTGGTGCAGGGTCTTGTTGCCGCCGCGCCGGACGTGTTGGGCGACTTTGCCGGCGGATATTTTGAGCGACGGGTCGCATCCGGCAAAGGCGGCGAGTGCTTTGGCGCTGGGGAAGCGGTGCACGGCGACGATTTCGGCCATCCACAACAGGGCGGTCAGCGGGCCGATGCCGGGCACAGTTTCCAGCAGGGGCATGAGTTGTTTTCCGGAGACGATTTCGCCCGTGCCGAGCACGAATTCGGTGTTGTGTGCGTGTCGGGTGGCTTGCCGGGTGAGTTCGGCCACGCGCTGTCGTTGGGCGTCGTATTCGGCGATGTGCTGCAGGAGCGTGCCGCGAACCTGTTCCGGCAGCGGCTGCGGGCACACGCCGGGCGCATCGGGCAGTTTTCCCGAGGCGAGGTCTTCGAGGATGGCCCGTCCGAAGCTCCCCATGACCTTGCCCAGCGTGCCGAACGTATGGCCAAAACGCAGGACGATGTTGTTCAGCCGGTTGGACAGCTGGGTCGCTCTGCGCTGGGCATTGCGTCGGTTGCCCAGCAGGACGCGCAACACCTGGATGGCGTCGTCGGGCACGAAGCTGGGCGGCCACAGTCCCGTGATGGCGTGATAGGCCAGCATACGGGCGTCCAGCACGTCCGTCTTGCGTTTCGAGGCCCCCGCCAGCATCGGGTTGATGATGCGCGGTTCTCCGCCGAAGGCGCGCACTACCGGGAGGTGATACGTGGATGTTGATTCCAGGACGTACCGCAACGGATCGGCGTGGACCCCGTGGACGCGGAGCAGATCGCAGCACCACTGGCGGGCCTCATTCAGCACGGGCCAGTCCGTGGCGAAATCGCGCTCGAAGCGCAAGAACCCCTCGTCTTTGCGAAGCAACAAGCAGACTTGGATAAAGCGACTGTGCGTATCGATGCCAATTCCATATTCAGCCATAAGCTGTTGGGGTTCTACAACGTCCGCGCGGGACGCAGTGAACAAATCTTCTATTCGGGCTTTCGGCGCCATGTCGTTATCGTCGTCCCTTATTGTCGCAACCTTTCGAACTGATGTCGCGCATCAACGGAGTAAGACGCGATCTCTCGGCAAATATGCCTCTATGTATATACACGGCTCGTTGCCCTATTCTTTGCACGGAATGCAACGGATGCGCGTGAATACAGGGGGTTTCAACGAGGACGTTATGTGATCGGGTACGTTCGGTGCCCTAACCGAGCCTTACGTATATATAGGCTCTCATAGAAGGA
>JAKPPK010000368.1 GCA_029547385.1 Candidatus Latescibacterota bacterium | reverse complement strand
GCGCCCCGCTTCTTCCGGGTTCACCTATCAGCCCGCGCCCTTACCGAAACCTTCCGGTTCGCTTCCGCTTCCCTCGCGTCCACCTTTGGAGGGAGAGTCTTCCATCTGCTCACGTTGCGGGGCGGGTGTGCGTGTGTCGGCAAACGATTCAACCATCAGGGTGTATCCACCCGCTGTTGCCTGGTATCCGCGCACGACGATTTCGTACGATCCCGGTTCCAATCGGCGAATGATGCGGGCATTGTTGCCGTCACCACCGTCGTCATTCATCGCGATCTCTTCCCCGGACGACCCCCGAAGAACTACCTGAGGATCCAGCGAGGAATCGGCAGCCTTCATCACATCGATCGCAATGACGGCGGATGAGGCTACCCGAAGGGAGTACCGGTGCCTTCCCCCTGAAGTCAGAGTCCCTGTTTTTGTCTGTCCCGGTGAAATCGCGCCCATGTCCTGCGGCACTACTTCCGAAACCGTCAATTCATACGCACCGGAAGTCGATCCATAGGCCATCGCGATGATCTGGTACGTTCCCGCCGCCAGGTTCGAGGTGAGTAGAGCGTCATTGCCCTCGCCACCGTCATCGTCTGAAGCGACTTCACTTCCCGAGGCGTTCTTGACGATCAGTTTCGGGTCGAGCGTGCTGCCTCCACCGGTGTCCGGCCCTACCATCAGTATGAAATCGCCGCTGCTGTTGTTCACGGAGCTGACCTGGATGGTGTACACGCCGGGAGCAAACACTCGCGAAAGGCGTGCGTTCAGGCCGTCGCCGCTGTCGTCATCAGAACCCACCTCGTTTCCGTTCTGGTCGTACACGGTCACCTTCGGGTCCAGCGAACCGTCCCCAATTTTGTCTACACGTACGACGAGCGGCTGCTCCGAATCCACGGTGTACGCAAACCTGCTGAAACCCCCGCCGGACGGGATCGATCCGATCTGCCGGAATTGCTGCACACTTTGGCTGGTCGCCGGTGCCGCAGCCTTTCGAAGTGAGATGGTTACCTCACGGGCGCGCGGTGTGGTGAACCTGTATAGATCACTGCCTCCCGTCGCCAGAACGCCCCGCTTCGTTTCTCCGACCGAGATTGAGGGAACCCGGTCAGGAGCCACCGTGAGACGGAAGGCGCCGGTGGTTGTTCCGTAACCGCCGACAAACAGCTGGTAATCACCTCGCCCGAGGGACAATCGCAACAATGCGCCGTTGCCCTCCCCAGAGTCGTCGTCGCTTCCAATGATCTCACCGCTGCGGTTCGTCACGATCAGATTCGGATCG
>JAKPPK010000358.1 GCA_029547385.1 Candidatus Latescibacterota bacterium | reverse complement strand
GTGTGGGATATCCTCGAGGAGGTGATTCAGGGGCATCCGGTGCTTCTGAACCGTGCGCCCACGCTCCATCGTCTCGGGATTCAGGCGTTTCAACCGGTGCTTGTCGAAGGTAAAGCGATCAGGATTCACCCGCTGGTCTGCAAGGCGTTCAATGCCGACTTTGACGGCGACCAGATGGCGGTGCATGTTCCGCTTTCCTTTGAAGCGCAGATCGAGGCGTCGGTGCTGATGCTTTCGGCCAATAACCTGCTTCTGCCTTCAAGCGGCAACCCGGTAACCATCCCGACGCAGGATATGGTACTGGGATGTTACTACCTCACGAAGCGGCTCCCCGCAGGAAGCAAAAAGCGTCGGGTCGGACGTTTCAGTTCACCTCGCGACGCCATCCTCGCCTACGATCTGGGCAAGTACGACATCCACGACGACGTGGAGGTTCGGATCAACGGCAAATTCATCACCACGACGTTCGGTCGGCTTCTCTTCAACGAGATACTGCCTCCGGAGATCGGGTTTGTTGACAAGTTGATGGGTTCGAAAGAGCTGACTGCTCTCGTGCGCGAGGTGTTCAGGAAACTGGGCAATACCCGGACCGTGGAAGTCCTCGATCAGTTGAAGAAAACCGGGCACTACTATGCGACCAAAGCCGGAATCTCAATCGGCATCGACGACGTGGTGGTGCCGGCGGAGAAGGATCGGCTCATTCAGGATGCGATGCAGCAATCCGAACTGGTACAGGAGCAGTACGAGCAGGGTGTGATTACCGAAGGTGAGCGCTACAACAAGATCGTGGAAATCTGGTCGCACACGTCGCAGCGCATCTCCAAGGTGATGTACGAGAACTTCGCGACTGTGGAAAACGGGTTCAATCCCATCTACATGATGGCGGATTCAAAAGCCCGTGGAAACCAGGAACAGATACGCCAGCTCGCCGGTATGCGCGGGCTGATGGCGAAGCCCCAGAAGAAGATCACGGGAGGTATCGGCGAAATCATCGAATCGCCCATTACGGCGAATTTCCGCGAAGGGCTTTCGGTGCTGGAATACTTCATCTCCACGCACGGCGCGCGGAAAGGGCTTGCCGATACGGCGTTGAAGACCGCAGAAGCGGGTTATCTTACGCGCCGAATGGTTGACGTTGCGCAGGACGTGGTTGTCTCTGAGCTGGATTGCGGCACGATTCTCGGGCTGGACATCACCGCGCTCAAAGAAGGCGAAGACGTGATGGTGCGGCTTTCGGACCGCATTCTTGGCCGTATTGCGCTGGACGATGTCGTAGATCCCCATACCGGTGAAGTCGTAGTCGAGATGGGTCGCGAGATTACCGAGGCGCTTGCCGCGGAAATCGAAGAGCGCGGTATCGAGACGGTACGCATCCGTTCCGCCCTCACCTGCGAATCCCGCACGGGCATCTGCGCGCTCTGTTACGGTCGGAACCTTGCGACCGGCAAGATCGCCGAGATCGGAGAAGCGGTCGGCGTGATCGCGGCGCAATCCATCGGCGAACCGGGCACGCAGCTTACGTTGCGGACCTTCCACGCCGGTGGAACGGCGATGCAGACCGGGGAACAGTCGAGAATTGACGCTCCGCGGGCCGGTACCGTCCGTTTCAACAACATCCAGCTCGCCGCGCGGGATGACGCGAAAATCGTCATCAGCCGGGGAAACGGTGAGATCGAAATCCTTGATGAGCACGGCGATCCGCGTGCCCGGCGAGAGGTTCCCTATTCCGCAGTTCTGTATGTGGAAGACGGTCAGCAGGTGGAAGCGGGGCAGGCGCTGTACGAGAGCGACCCGTACAACAACACGATTCTGACCGACTCGGACGGTATTGTCCGGTTCAGCGATCTTATCAGCGACGTGACGTTCCGCGAAGAGATGTCCGAGGCGCTTATCGAGCGCGTCGTCGTCGAACAGCGGAACAAGGCGCTGAACCCACGTATCGAGATTGTCTCTTCGGACGGGACGAAGCTCCGGGGGTACAATATCCCGGTCGGTGCCCGCCTGATCGTGCAGGACGGGCAACAGGTACGGGCCGGCGATCAACTGGTGAAGATTCCGCGCGAGCGTTCTCGAACGCGTGACATCACCGGCGGATTGCCTCGCGTGGCCGAGTTGTTCGAAGCGCGGCGCCCGAAAGAACCGGCCGTTGTCACGGAAATTGACGGCGTTGTGCGGTTTGGCAACGTGGTGCGCGGTTCGCGCGAAGTCATCGTGACGAGCGATGTCGGGGACGAGCGCCATTACCTGATTCCGTACGGCAAGTATATCCTGGTGCGCGAGGG
>JAKPPK010000461.1 GCA_029547385.1 Candidatus Latescibacterota bacterium | reverse complement strand
CGAATCGCGGAAACTGCTTGACCAGACAGGCCAGAACGGGTGTAATCTCGTGAACTGGTTCCTTCAGGATTGGTGGCGCGAGGTAGAGGACGAGAAAGCAGTGCGCCGCGAGCAGGAAGCGATGGCATCCGGTCCAGGCCTCGTCTGCGGACTTGGTGGTTCGCCGTTCGCGAAAAGTTACCTCGCCGGACCGATTCCGAAAGTCCACTCGGTGCACATAGCGAATGTTGGTCGCGACAATGTGGGCGACATTGTACGGTTCTCCCGGGAATGCCCCACAAGACCATTGTTCATGTTTCTGTTTGCGCAGATCAGCGTCGGGATCTGGGAACAGATCGAGTCGGAGCTTGAGGAATACAAAAAACATCCGGAAATCGAGATCCTGAGCATGGACCAATTCTTCCTCACGCTGCAGGATGCGGTCAAACGGGGCCTGGTCGGCGACGAACTGTATGAGAAAACAGAAGCCTTGGCGGAGACTTGGCTGAAGGCGCCCGGGCGGCACCGGCTTCCGCTGTGCGAACGGCTGGCCGAAGAGCTTGCTCATGTGGCTCGCATGCCCTCTGACGAGCGCAGACGGCACATCGGCGATGCCGCGTGGACGGATCTGGTGTCCATAGAGATCGAGGGCGTTGCGAGGGATCGGGAAAAGTTCCTGACCCGTTTCAAGGGGCGCAAGCCGCCTGACGCGACTGAAGATTCGGATGCACTCCTCTACGTCGCCTTCACAACCGCGTGGGTGGTTGTTCGGGCGGCGATCGAGGCACAAGGCGTGTATGCGAACCATCGTGACCAGTGTCTGAACGACTTCCGCAGGCTCTGCGCGGCCATCTGCGACGTGACCCCTTTCGAGCGCCTGTTTGACGCATGGGACAAGTGGGAGACCGGGACGCCCTCCGTTGCCGAATTGGCTCCCCTTTGTGAGGGAGTCGCTGCGGCGGCGCGCAAGCTGACGGATGCCCTGGGGGCCTCGGGTGAAGAGGAATTCACCGGGTGGCCGCCACGTACGATCTGACCGAATGGAGAAACAATGGGACTTGACGATATCTTCCCGACGGTACCTCCAGTAAGACGGCTCTTGGCCACCGCGCCCGATCTGGAGAACGAAGGGTTGGACTTCTGGATCTGGTTCCGCTCGTTGCAGGGCCTTGTGAACCGGGCTGAACCGCACCTCTACCTGATCAAGGGAGGCGAGGTTCACAAACAGGGGCGCGAGTACTGGGAGCGCCACTGGCTCGATTATTACACCAATCCTGATACGTCGCCGTTCAAGATTCCATTGCAACGCGAAAACAGCGTCGACGCGATTGTCGAGCGCTTCAGGGATCGCGTGAACGGTTACATCCTGTATGATATGGCGGACGTTCCGCAGACGATGAACCTTGCCATCACACTGGCCGGCCTCGAGGGTTGCCTCCCGGTGGCGGTTGACCAGGAATCGTGGATGCTGCGTCACGGGATTCCCA
>JAKPPK010000325.1 GCA_029547385.1 Candidatus Latescibacterota bacterium | reverse complement strand
AAGAGCTCTCTGATAACCGACACGCTTTTGCCGGCGCTCATGCGGCATTTCTTCCACGCGCGGTTGCCGGTGGGGCCGCACGATGCGATCACGGGGATCGAGCATCTGGACAAGGTGATCCACATCGACCAGAGCCCTATCGGAAGAACGCCCCGCTCCAACCCCGCGACCTACACCGGGGCGCTGGATCCGATCAGGCGTCTGTTCGCGGAATTGCCTGAAGCGAAAGTGCGCGGGTACACGCCGGGTCGCTTCAGTTTCAACGTGAAGAGCGGACGTTGTGACGCGTGCGAAGGGAACGGAGCGACTCGCGTCCAGATGGACTTTCTCGCGGACGTCTGGGTTCCGTGCCCCGCGTGCAACGGCGCACGATTCAACGCGGAGACGCTGCAGATACGTTTCAAGGGCAAGAACATCGCGGACGTACTGGATATGGACGTACAGGACGCGCTCCGGTTCTTTGAGAACATCCCTTCCGTGCACCGGGTTCTCCAGACTCTCCACGACGTCGGACTTGATTACATGAAGCTCGGCCAGCCGTCGCCCACGCTCTCCGGTGGCGAGGCGCAACGCATCAAGCTGGCACGCGAACTATGCCGCAGGAGCACGGGGCGGACACTCTACATTCTCGACGAGCCGACGACCGGCCTCCATTTCCACGATGTCAGCCACCTTCTGGAAGTGCTGCACAGGTTTTGTGACGAGGGAAACACTGTCGTTGTCATCGAGCACAATATGGATGTGGCGAAAACCGCAGACTGGATTCTTGATCTGGGCCCGGAAGGAGGCGACGAGGGCGGGCGGTTGATCGCGACCGGGACGCCGGAAGAGGTAGCAGAGATTGATGGTTCGTGGACCGGGCAGGTCCTCCGGGATGTGTTGCACGGCAAGGTGTACCGTCGAGCAACCTCCCGAGTATCTGAGGATGATGGTCATTCGCGCGCGGCGATCGCGTTCGACCGGGACGAATACCGTCCGATGGAGCGGATCACGGATATCACGGTGGTGGGTGCACGGGAACATAACCTGAAGAACGTGTCTCTCGCTGTCCCACGGGAAAAACTGGTGGTTTTTTCGGGGGTGTCTGGTTCTGGAAAGACATCCATGGCACTCGACACGATCTACGCGGAGGGGCAGAGGCGGTATGTTGAATCACTTTCCGCATACGCCCGCCAGTTTCTCGGCGACATTCAGAAACCGAAAGTTGATCAGGTTGAAGGGCTTTCGCCTGCTATCGCGATCGAGCAGAAAGGAGCGGGACGAAACCCCCGCAGCACGGTCGGTACGATTACTGAAATATACGACTACCTGCGCGTGATCTATGCTCAGATCGGCCAAGTGTATTGCCCTGATTGCCAGATCCCCGCCGGTGCTCAATCGAGCAGCGAGGTTGTGGAGCGCCTGACAGAGGAATTCAGGGGCAGACGCATAATGCTCCTTGCTCCGCTGGAGACGGAGAAAGGCGGAGATTACGATGACGCACTCGCCCGTCTGAGGAAGGAGGGGTATCTTCGTTGCCGCATTGACGGGGTTGTTCACCGTCTCGACGAAGGGATCGAACTGGACAGGCGGAGGAATCACTCGCTTGAAGCCGTAATCGACAGACTTGAGATCTCAGACGATGAACGCGGCAGGCTGGGGGAGGCGGTTGAAACAGCGTTCAACAAGGGTGAGGGGAGGCTTGTAGTCGCGCCGTTGGACGGCGGGGATGATATTGCCATCAGCCGGCACATATCGTGCCCTTCGTGCGGGAAAAGCTTCGAGAAACTCACTCCGCAGATGTTCGCATTTAACCGCGCGCACGACATCTCTGCGTCCGGGATGTGTCCTGCGTGCCAGGGATTGGGAACCCAGCAGGGTCTGGCGGAAGCGGCGGTCATTCGCTCGGAGAAATTGAGTATCGCGGAGGGCGCCGTTGATCTCTGGGGAAAGCCGAAGGGCATGTTTCGCGCGCTTCTGGAGGCGGCGGGGAACGCGCTCGGTTTCGACCTTCACACACCTCTGCGCGAAATGACTCAGGCTGCCCGAACAGCCCTCTTTTTCGGGGATGAGAGCCGATGGATCTCGTGCACCGAACGCGGGATCGAGTTTCAGTACCTCGGCGTGTTTCCCGCAGTAGATCGCACGTTGCGGCTTACACCCCAGCTACGTGATCGCCTGGGACAGGTTCTTTCCGATGTCCCGTGCAGTACCTGCGGGGGCACGCGGCTGATTCCGCAGAGCAGAGCCGCCCGACTTCGAGGTGTACCCATTGCAGAGCTGTGCTCGTGGCCGCTTGCACAGACCCGCGCCTTTTTTGACCAACTGTCACTCAGCCCTCGCGAACAGCAGGTAGTAGGGGAGGTACTGACCGAGATTCGTTCTCGCCTGCGTTTCCTTGAGGAAGTTGGCCTGGGATACATTTCGCTGGACCGGCGGGCACCAACATTATCCGGTGGGGAAGCACAGCGCATTCGGCTTGCTTCGCAGATCGGAAGCGGGCTG